>BQJT01000011.1 GCA_021604845.1 Cyclobacteriaceae bacterium | reverse complement strand
TGTATTGTCCTTGGTAGGTGTCGCCATTGTGGTACCTATTATTTTGGTAAGTATCACCGCCGGTGGAGCCATGCCGGTTACTCCACTGGATATTCTTTGGATCGTTGGAAAGGTAGTGGTCTTTTTTGCCATCACCCTATTTTTAGGACTGGTAGCCTTTCCCGAAAAGATCCCCTTGGTATTACCACCCAACCCAACTATTTATCAGAAAATTAATTTTAAGTTCAGCCGGGCCATGACCACTATTGGCGCCAGGAGGTTTCTGATGGTACATCAGGGGGAGTTCACTCCGGTTATTATGTTGTTAATTGCGATGTTCCTGGGTTTTATCGCTTATGAATTAGGCTTTCATCCCGCAGTAGGGGCTTATTTCGCGGGTTTATTTTTACATGCAGACTATTTTGTTCATATAAAGGTCAAATGGATAAGAAATGCCGAAGGGGGGATAGTGCTGGAAAAAGAGCATGATGATCAATTTCATTCCGCAGCAAATGTAATTGATCACCTGGCATTCACCATTTTTGGACCGATTTTCTTCGTTAATCTTGGAGGCAAACTGGTGTTTGATGCCGATGTTGTACTGGTCGCGATACCCATGGCGCTGGCTTTATATTCGGCAGTAATTGTCTTGCAGGTTTCATCCGCCAGCCTGGCTGCCCGTTTTACCGGTCACTACAAATGGCATGAAAGTATTATGATAGGCATCGGCATGCTTGGTAGAGCTGAGCTGGCATTTATTGTAATAAATATTGCTTTCGTACAAAATAGCGTGATCAATGTTGTTGAGTTCTATACATTAATGATTACCGCTTTTATGCTTAATATCACTGTTCCCTTAGGTCTTAAGTGGTGGAAACCTTTTTACCTGGGTTTCAAGCAACTAAAACTCTTTGGAGTGACCATATCACGCCCGGAACCAGCCCCGGTACCTGAAGGTTGGATTGATTACAAGGAAATGATGGAAGCTGAAAGACGGCGCTATCTTCCGGATAGTTAAACCAGGTATTAGTGCTATTAATTGCCGTTATTTGTTGCTGAAAATTTCACATCTTTTGAAAAAATCATATCTGGCACTGGTGTTTGTTGCGGTCCCCGCATTTGTTTCCAGTCAGAGTACGGTAAAAGGCAGGTTTATCGATGAATATGAGCATGCTCCCATTGAGTATGCCAGCGTGGCGTTGTATCAGCTGGCAGATAGTGCTTTGGTTACAGGGGTGGTTTCAGGGGAAGACGGGGCTTTTGTGATTACAGATGTCAGGTCAGGATACTATTATTTGACGGCTCATTTTATGGGCTATTCCACAAAGACTGTTGGGGATATCAATATATCGGATAATCAGACTCTTGACTTAGGAGTGCTTCCCATGTCAGCAGACCAGCAGTTGTTGGATGAAATAGAAGTTACCGGTGAAAAGGTAACCACCATGCATAAGGTCGACCGCCAGGTTTACCAAGCAGATAAATTCAAATCCAGTAAAGGAGGGAACGCCACCGATGTATTGCGCAATCTTCCTTCTGTTTCCATAAATGCCAACGGAGAAATAAGCGCCAGGGGTACTTCCGGGTTTGTGGTGTTAATTAATGGGAAACCGGTGCAATCCGATGCCCAGATGGTGCTGGGCCAGATTCCTGCCAATTCTGTACAAAATGTGGAACTCATTACAGCACCATCTGCCAAATATGACCCTGAAGGTAAGGCGGGTCTTATTAACATCATTACCACCCAGGGTGCCACCAATGGCACTTTTATCCAAGTCAATACCAGACTGGGATTTCCCAGTGTCGAGGATTACAATAACACCGAGCGGCCTAAAAGATACGGCATTGATTTTACGGTAAATCACCGGACCGATAAATGGGATATTTCACTGGGAACGGGCTACCAGCGAAATGATATTAACGGCCGCAGAGAGGGAGATGTTAGTACTTTGGTCAATGATACCATTCACGGGTTTCCATCCGATGGTGAAAGAAGTTTTGACGAAACGAATTATTCGGGAAGCCTGACAGTAGGGTATACCCCCAATAAAAGTGACAGTTACAGCCTGGGATTTTATGGGGGCAAAAGAAGTAAAGACCGAACTGCTGACATCCTGTATTATGACAATCATGCAATATATGACGGGCAACGGGTTTACACCATGCAATACTATAATGAAAACCTGCGGATCCGAACCAGTGATTTTGCCTTAGGCAGTTTCGATTATAGCCACTTGTTTAACGACAAGTCCAGGATTTCCACCTCCTTTTTGTATGAGTATACTCTTTTGGGCGGACCTACTACTAACCGTAACCTGGGATGGCCTGATACCTCCTTCGTCTACCAGGATGAGTATAACACCAATGACAATCCGCTGCACGGAGTAAGGTTTCAGGTCGATTACCAAAGCAAACCGTTATCAATTGGAAATTTGGAAATGGGCTACCAATTTCGCAATCTGAACCATACCGGTGATTTTGTCTATGAAAGAAAAAATAATGAAACAGGTATCTGGGAATTAGTTCCTGAATTTTCAAGCAGCGTGGATTTACAACGAAAGATTCACTCAGGGTATGTTCAGTTGTCAGGGAACTATGGAAGATGGGATTATGCTGCAGGGTTAAGGACAGAGTTTATGGATCGTGAGCTCCATTTAAAGGACAAAACCGGCGATGTCGATACCACCTATCTGTACGATTTCTTAAAACTATATCCTTCTGCCAGCCTACAATACGCACTGAATCAGGATTTAAAACTGAAGGCCGCCTATAGTAAAAGGGTAGAGCGCACCACCACATTCAAAATGAACCCATTCCCGGAGCGGGAGCACTCAGAAACGCTGGAACAGGGTGATCCGGAACTGCTGCCGGAATTCATTGACCTGGTTGAGTTGGGGGTGGTCAGGGATATTGGCGAACATTCATTTTTTGCCACAGGGTACTACCGGTATGTGCAAAACCTGGTGAACCGGGTTAATACTGTGTACAACGACACCATCCTTAATAGAATTTATTCCAATGTGGGTAATGCCAGGAATCTGGGGGTTGAAATTGGAGGAGATATAAAGATAAAAAAATGGTGGAGTGTTTTTATAGGAGCAAATATCTACCACAACCATATCGAAGGATCCTTTGATAACTTACCGGTAAATAATTCCAGTTGGAACTACTCAATTAACGTCAACACCACGTTGAACCTTGCTAACCAATGGAGTATACAGGGTACGGTCAACTATCTGTCCGCCAAGAATACCGCCCAGGGAGAAGACGGAAGGTTCTTTTCCCCAAACCTTACTGTGAGTAAGTCAATTATGAATGATCGATTGGAAGCGACCTTGCAATGGCTGAATATCGATATGGGGCTTTGGGATGCCAATGAACAGCGAATTACTACCAGTAGACCCGATGATTTCTATACCACTACTAACTATGTTTATGAAGTCGATGTCATCTCACTGAACATTCGCTATAACTTAATGAACGGCACTAAAAACAAGGCCCGGTTCATCAAAAGTGAATTCGGCGAAAAGGAATTTTAACCCACCATTTTTCAGTTGTCCCTTAGGTTTTACTACTCACAGAAGATCTCCAGTGGACAATTTTGTCCAGGGGATAAATAGGTCGTGGTATTTTTTTGTAATTCAAATTATGTACATCAAGATCGGTAGTACCTGCTGTGCGTATATTGAAGGTCTTGCGATTGTATAAAGCGTATAATAGCCTGAATGGAAACAAGTTTTTAACTACTACAATATCAGCTTTCCATAAATTTAGCTTCAGCCTGCTAAAGAATTTCGGACTAAAGGCCGGACATGGCAATTCAGTAAGTACCAGAAATATATTATCCCCCTGCACCACTGCCGTTTTACCAAAATGGGTTTCTTCCTTAAGAATCAATAATCCATTGAATATTATTGATTTATTATATTCTTTCTCAAGTTTTCCTCCAAGTGATAGTGTCACAGGTTGACCTATTGGAAGTTCATACACTCTTTGCACTTCTGTAGCGTCCCGAAGCGGGACATATGCCCTCAATTCGGGCGCTTTGTGCATTAAATAATTTAGAATATGTGTATTCTCACCTGGTCCTCCGGCAGCCACTATGTCGGAGGTGTCACAAAAGACAGCAGTTCCAAAATTTCTTCTCCACTTCATCCTGAGCAATGACTGGACCGCATCTTCGACTGACACCGGTTCAGGATGTTTGTGATCCCTGACTGACCAGTTTAGATCGGCAATCTCTTCGGTCAACGCGCTGGCCAACGCAGGATTATTATCAGTTACCGCAATGCAGCTCCAACCCAACTCCTCGTCATCCAGCCATATATGTGACATGAAATTAGAAACACTGAGTACCCCAGGCCTCTTTTCCATCCTTTTCAGGATTTTAAAAACCCTTCTCATAGGTTTCAAAAAATCAATGGTCATACCGCCACCCTTTAGCAGCGGCATTTTTAGAAAAGCCATGGTGGGCTGTACAGTGCCATCGAGAGTATCCATAAGTAACCTTGCTGCCTTGTAGCCTACTTTAAAATGATCGCGGTGCGGGTTGGTGTGATAAGCGTTAATAAAAGTGCAGAGGTTGACTTTTTCGGCAGTGATATTAGCATGAAGGTCATAGCTGACCCCAATGGGAATTTTGTCACCTACGATTTTACGAATTGCCCCTAGCAAATGGCTTTCCGGGTCCCGCAGCCCCTGAACCCCCATGGCCCCATGCATCGACAGATAAACTGCATCAATCCGGCCAATTTTCTTGATATTTTCAATGATGTAGTTATGAAAATGCTCATAAACATCTGGCTGTATGGGACCGCCGGAAGTGGCCCAGGCCGCAAGCACCGGTATAGCCTCAAATCGATGCTGTCCGTATCGTTCCAGGGCTTTTAAGAAACCAGCCAGCTGAAACTTTTTGTAATCCTTAATCCCTTTGGAAAGCACCTCTTCACCATAATACAAGGCCAGGGATTCGAATTCTCTTAAAGTAGTAGGGACTTTTGAAAATGAGTTCGTTTCCTGATGGAATTCAATAAGGACAATTTTCTTCACTATTTATTATCTGGTCGGGAATCAAAAATAGAAAGATTTTAATAGATTAAGGTTCACCTGGTGATATGTGAGATAAGTATTGATGAAATTCAAAAACCGGCATAGATGGAGCATTATCCAAGATTATATCATCGGCTGGACCCTGGCATTCATATTAGTTGCGCAAAATCAAGCTGAAATTTACCAGTATGTTGGGGATGAGGTCTGACCCTAGGCAAATACTGCGGAGTCCACATTTCTCTTTTCCAGGTATTCATCATAGGTCCCCAGATAGTCAATAAACCCATCAGGCCGGACTTCCACGATCCGATTGGCAATGGTCTGCACGAAAGTATGATCATGGGAGGTAAACAATACCGTTCCGGGAAAGTTTCTCAGTGATTCATTAAAGGCAGTTATCGACTCCAAATCCAGGTGGTTGGTCGGTTCATCCAATATCAACAGGTTGGGTTCCTGCAACATCATTCTGGACAACATGCACCTTACCTTTTCTCCTCCTGACAGCACATTGGCTTTTTTTAGCGACTCCTGTCCGGAAAACAACATCTTTCCCAGAAATCCACGTATATAAACTTCATCTTTTTCACCAGGACTGTATTGTCTCAGCCAATCGATCAGGGTTTCATCCGTATTGAAATAGCTTTCATTTTCATTTGGCAGGTAAGCCCTGGTAATGGTTTGGCCAAATTTAAAACTGCCGGAACTGGCCTGCTTTTCTTCCATCAGCACCTGAAACAAGGTAGTAATGGCCAGGCTGTTCCTGGAGACAAAAGCAATTTTATCACCTTTGTTCACGAATAGATCGATGTTTCGGAAAATAAAGTTTCCATTCACTTCTTTACTCAATGATTTGAGCTCCAGGATCTGGTCGCCGGCGGGTCGTGACTGGTTGAAGATAATGGCGGGATACTTCCTGGAAGAAGGTTGAATTTCTTCAATACTTATCTTTTCCAAAAGTTTTCTTCGACTGGTAGCCTGTCTTGATTTGGAAGCATTTGCGCTGAAACGCGCGATAAACTCCTGCAATTCTTTCTTCTTTTCTTCCGCTTTCTTGTTGGAAGTATTTCTTTGATTTAGCGCCAGTTGGCTGGATTCATACCAAAAAGAATAGTTTCCCCGATATAAGTTAATAGCTGAAAAATCGATATCCGCTACATAAGTACAAACGGTATCCAGAAAGTGTCGATCGTGTGAAACTACAATTACGGTATTTTTAAATTCCAGCAGGAAGTTCTCCAGCCAGGTTACCGTATTAATGTCCAAATCGTTGGTAGGTTCATCCAGGATCAGTACATCCGGGTTGCCAAAAAGTGCCTGGGCCAATAGCACCCGGACCTTTTGATGACCATTCAGGTCTTTCATCAGTTTTCCATGCAGGTCTTCTTCAATGTTTAACCCACTGAGTAATGCGGCCGCATCAGATTCCGCATTCCAGCCATCCATTTCCGCGAATTCCCCCTCCAGTTCAGATACCCTGTGGCCATCAGCTTCAGAAAAATCCTCTTTGCTGTACAGAGCATCCTTTTCCTGCATGATTTTCCAAAGTACAGCATGTCCCATGATTACCGTATCCAAAACCACTTTGTCATCATACTCAAAGTGGTCTTGTTTCAATACCGCCATCCGTTTACCAGGTTCAATGCTGACCTTTCCGGAATTCGGGCTGATATCTCCGGATAATATTTTCAGAAAGGTAGATTTACCGGCTCCGTTGGCGCCAATAATTCCATAGCAGTTTCTTCCGGTAAATTTGATATTTACGTTGTCAAAAAGCACTCGTTTTCCGTACTGAAGGGATATATTATCTGTGGATATCATAAGACTGTAATATTTTGGAGTGCAAAGTTACTTGATTTAACGCTTAATGAAGAAGAATGCTTTATAGTAATTGGTTAATGCCTTAGTGATGGTGCTCAGTTTCACTCTTCTGCATTTCAGCCAATAAGTAATAAGCGTTGTTCCAGGCAAACAGCATGTCACTGTCAATTTCGTGGTGAGGCTTTACTTCCACCCAGTTATCGTCAACCAGTCCGGTACTTATTTCTTTGGGGTAAAAGTGCCATTCACCAGACTGAGGGTGTTCTTCTGCCTGGAAAATAAAGTGGCGTTCTCCATCCATCACCACTGCATCTTTCGGAAGCACCAATGTACGTTCGCTCCCTGTCACTATGCGACCCCTGGCATACATTCCCGGCAGCAAGGTGCCCATTTTGTTATCCAGTTCTGCATGAAGGTTAACTGCCTTTGAGGTTGATTCGAAAACTTTTCCGACCGCAAAAATCGTGGCTTCGCGTTGGGTCTCCGGCTGTGATTCTACCATAAAGTGGACGGTTTGGCCCTCCTTGACCTTATTGATATCGCTTTCGAAAACTTTGAAGTGAGCATGAATATGGTCGGTACGCACGATTTCGAATAGCACTTCCGAGGGCGCAACAAACTGACCGGTACGCACATTTACCGATTGAATGTAACCATCAATTGGGGCGGTTAAAGCCACCGTTTCATAGATATGTCCGGCCTTTACTTTATCCGCATTGATGTGCAATAATTTAAGTTGCGCCAGCTGCCCATTTACCGTGGCTTTTTTCGATAAGTAATCCGCTTTTATTTTTTGAAAGTCCTTTCCGGCAGACACGGACTGCGCGTATAGCTTTTCCTGTCTGGCATACGACTGTTCAAGGTAGTCCAATTGGTTTACGCTTGAAGTGTATTCAGTTTGCAAAGTGATTAAATCCGGATGATATAATTTTGCCAGGATCTGGCCCTTTTCTACCCAGTTACCTTCAATTACGTCCACACTCTGTATGTTCGCTCCGATAACTGTGGTGACTGCAGCCTGACTTTGGGGTGGCAAAATCAGCTGGCCATTAGTTTCCACAAATCCCTCCATTGCCCGTTTTGGCAGGGTATCTACGCTCATTCCCAGAGCCTGGTACTGCAATAAACTCAACACCACATGCTCCCCATGGCTGGATGCCTGCTGACTGGCTTCTTGATGATCATGAGGCGGTGTTTGCTTACACCCGAAAATAATTACTGACAGTGCCATCAACTTTACTACTGCTGAAATATTATATGCTTTCATTGGTTTATAGTTTATTCTGACAAATATTCTAGATAAAACTTAGCTTGCAGGTAATTTCCCATTGCCTCCAGGCCTTTTAATTCGATTTCTATTGCTGTATGTGTATGCTGTAGAAATGATATATAATCGATATTCCCCTCTTGATAGGAGAGGGTCGCTCCATCCAACTGTTTCCTGGCAGATACCACAGCTTGCTGCTGATAATACTGCCAACTGGCCAGCCATTTCTGATAATTGGCGGTAGCCAAATTAAGTTGGGTTTTCAATTCAACTGAACGTTTCACCAGGTCTTGCCTGGAAATTTCCTGGTCTATTCTGGCCGCCTGTACTTTACCTTGTTGACTATTAAAAATTAGTGGGAAAGACAATCCTGCCTGATATTGATAAAAACCATCAATACCGTTTACTTCCTGTATCCCATACATCAGGTTTAGTTTAGGCAAATAACCGGCTTTCTGTACGGTTAGTTTTTGCTCAGTTAAGGCCAACCGGTCACGGGCCAGTTGTAATTCGGGGTGAAGGTTCACATCATAATCAGTGGCTTTATCAGGTTCTAACCACTGCCCGTCACCTTTGGTAACGGTAAATAGTGTATCACTCAAAAGCCACTTGTTCAGGTTGTTGAGCGCAATTACATAATCAAAATGTGCCTGGTCCTTTTGTATGCTAATTTCCCGGGACTGGTTGACTGCAGCTAAATGCTCCAAACCTGAAGATTCTTCCACCTGATATTTAAGTTCCACCGCTTTTTCAAAGTCCCGGTAAATCGAATCTATTTGCTCCAGCAATGCTTTTCTCTCTTTTGCCACAAAAGCCTCCGCGTAGCTGTTCTTAATTAACCTGGTCAACTGCCGGATGGTCAACTGCGTTTCTGTATTGGCGATATCCACCTGTACCATTTGCAGTTTATTTTTGGCGGGAGCAGAAAAAAGATCGATGTTTTGTTGTTGAAAGCCCACGATAGTATTTACTCCAAGGTCTGCATCACCCTGCTCTTCAGCTGCGGTAAAAACCCCGGTTCTCCCAAAATCCCAGCTGGTCTTCTTCAGGCGTTCTTGCTTCTGAATATTTAATTTTGCCATATTCACTTCAGGATAGCGTGCTATCGCTATAGCTACTGCCTGATCAATAGCCAATGGTGTTTCAGCAGGCTGTTGCTGTGCGGCCAGGGGTTGAGTACAAATCATAAGTCCCAGCAACAGCGAAACCATCAATGGCTTTCCTACAGGCCCCCTTCTTTTTTCAATCCACTGGTACAGTACCGGTAGCAGAAACAGTGTAAGCAGCGTTGCGGTAATCATACCTCCAATTACTACGGTAGCAAGCGGCCGCTGAACTTCTGCACCTGCAGTTTTAGATAGCGCCATAGGCAGAAAACCCAATATATCGGTAGATGCCGTTAGTAAAATGGGCCTCAACCTTCGTTTGGCCCCCTGAACAACCCTGTCGCTCAGAGAGAGTTTACTGTGGCTTTTCAGATCGTTCCATCCATTGATTAACACCAATCCGTTTAATACCGCCACACCAAATAAAACGATAAACCCGATCCCTGCAGAAATGCTAAAGGGCATATCCCTGATCCACAGTGAGAGTACGCCTCCGATAGCGGACAGGGGAATAGCTATATAAATCATAATAGTTTGTTTAAATGATCTTAATGCCAGAAATACCAGGATAAATATCAATACCAATGAAACAGGGACTACCACCTGAAGCCTTTCGGTGGCCCGTTCAAGGTTTTCGAACGCCCCACCATACCTGATGTAATACCCGGGGGGGAGTTCAAGGTTAGCCTGTAAAACCCCTTCGATTTCTTCAACCAGTGATTTGATGTCCCTTCCCCGTACGTTTATGCCCACATAGGTCCGGCGATTTGTGCCTTCCCGGCTGATTTGCATGGGTTCTGATTTGTAGCCAATAGCTGCAATCTCGTCAAGTGGCACCTGTGCTCCTGAAGGCAGGCTTACCAGCAGTTTTTTTACATCCTGCAACTCCGACCGGAAGCGATCTTCCAATCTGATCACCAGGTCAAACCTTCGCTCGCCTTCAAATACCACACCTGCCTTCCTTCCCGCAAAAGCAGTCTTGACCGACTGATTCAGGTCGGCAATATCAATACCATAGAATGCCAGTTTGTTACGATCATAGTTAATAGAAATCTGCGGTTGGCCTTCGGTGGCTTCGACCCTCAAATCGCCAACGCCTTCAATATCGGCAACAAGGCTGGCTACTTCGTCCGCTTTATTTGCCAGAATATTGAGGTCTTCCCCGTAGATTTTAATCGCCACATCCTGACGGATCCCTGTCATTAACTCATTAAAGCGCATTTCGATAGGTTGGGTAAATTCATAGGTAACCCCGGGTATCTGCTCCAACCTGGATTTGATGCGCTCTATTAATTTTTCTTTGGAATCAGTAGTAGTCCATTCGGATCTGGGTTTAAGCTTAATATAGCAGTCCGCAACGTCCATTGGCATCAGATCGATTGGAACCTCCGAAACGCCAATGCGGCTCAAGACCCGGTCCACTTCCGGGAACTCGTCCAGCAATACATTTTCCACCTGGGTGGTTACTTTTATTGCTTCCTCTAATGCACTTCCTGGTTTCAGAATATCGTGGAAAGCAATATCACCTTCATCAAGACGGGGGATGAATTCACCACCAAGTCTGGTGAATAAGAAACCTGACATAACTAATAGCAATACAGAAACGATTACCAGCCAGATGCCTGATTTCAATACCACTCCCAGGGTGCGTTGGTACTTCTCTTCTAACCAGGATACTAAATTGTTCCCCAATGATAATCCGGAACTATCCGCCTTCAGGAACCATGAGCACATCATAGGTACATAGGTCAGACACAAAATCATTACCCCAATCATTGCAAACATAAATGTGAGCGCCATTGGTTTGAACATCTTACCTTCGATACCTTCCAGAGCCAGAATTGGCAGAAATACGATAAGAATGATCAACTGTCCGAAAAAAGCGGAATTCATCATTTTATTGGCGGCAATGCCGGCCGTTTCAACCTGTACCTGGGGAGTTACCAGTTCTTTTTTTACCAGCTTCTGGTGCAAAATATATACCGTGCCTTCAACGATAATTACCGCACCATCTACAATTATTCCAAAATCAATCGCTCCCAGGCTCATTAGGTTTGCCCAGACATCAAAAGCGTTCATCAGGATAAAGGCAAACAGCAGTGATAGTGGTATGGTCGAGGCTACGATAAGACCACCCCTCCAGTTTCCCAGCAAAAACACCAGAACAAAGATTACAATCAATGCACCTTCAGCCAGATTTTTCTGAACCGTTGAGGTGGTGTTATTGATTAACTCACTGCGGTCGAGAAAAGGTGTAATGGATACTCCATCGGGGAGGGAGTTTTGAATTTCTGTCATGCGTTCCTTTACACGCATAATCACCTCCTTAGAGTTCTCTCCTTTTAACATCAGGATAATGCCACCTACGGCTTCACCCGTGCCATCCTGGGTAAATGCCCCGTACCGTACATCGTGCCCCAAACCAACCTGAGCTACATCCTTGATCAGCACCGGTACATCTTTGATATTCCGTACTACAATGTTCTCAATGTCCTTCAGGCTTTTAATTATCCCTTCGCCTCTGATATAATTCGCCCGGTGATCATATTCAATATAGGCTCCACCGGTATTCTCGTTATTGCGCTCCAGAGCACGGAAAACATCCTCGGTAGTAAGGCCCATGGCATTTAGCTGGTAGGGGTTGACCGCTACTTCATATTGCTTAATCATTCCTCCGAAAGCATTGACCTCTATAACCCCGGGCACCATGGCCATTTGTCGGCGAATAATCCAATCCTGTATACTTCGGAGATCGTAAAGAGAATATTGATCGCGATAGGCGCTGTCCACTTCCAGGGTATACTGATAAATTTCACCCAGCCCGGTGGTAATCGGGCCCATAAACGGACTTCCAAAGGCTTCCGGGATGTCTGACTTAATTTGTTCCAGTTTTTCCGCCACCAACTGTCTCGGCAGATAGGTTCCCATACCATCTTCAAATACTATGGTAACCGCTGATAAACCAAAGCGTGAAATAGATCTTATTTCAAGTACCCCGGGAAGATTTGACATCGCAAGTTCTACCTGATAGGTAACAAATTGTTCGATGTCCTCAGTACTGAGATTAGGCGCCTGGGTGATCACCTGAACCTGGTTGTTGGTGATATCCGGAACCGCGTCTATGGGAACCTTGCCAATACTCCAAATACCGGCAATTAAAATAGCAAGAGTAAATACCGCCACTACCAGCCTGTTCTGAATAGAAAAAGTGATGATTCGTTGAATCATGAGTGCGTTGTTTTAATGATCAGTTAATAGTAATAGACATAACTATCAGTTAAACAGACAGTTATAATATTATAAACATTATATTCAGGAATAAGGGACTCTGGCTCACGGCAACGGAACCAATAGCAGCGCTAGCTGATTACACTTTTGTAATCGCCAATCCGAACTTAAATCAAGTCATCCTGAATGGTAGGTTATACAGCGATGACGGGTCTGGGGGGTTCCCAAATGGAACAGGAAGCACCATCAACATCCAATTTCAGTTCAGGTGATTTTTTGTTGAATATGAAGGTAACTTCTTGTAGTACTAAGGAACTTAGTTGAGTTATATGAGTGTGGCAACAATGGCAGGTACAAAAAGGAGTACAGAAATCCAGATGACCGGATTCGCTATGATCCGCTAAATCGGTAATTTGTTCTATTTCAACGGTGGGGGGGGTTTCCTTACCGTCTGCACAGGGCATGATAACCAGGAACATAATAACCAATGACAATATGGTCGCCACACTTTTCAAGGTAGGTAAAGGTACCAATTTTGCTTTTAACCACCTAGAAGAAGAAAGGCATTAGATTGGTTTTAAAGTTCAGGCAAAAGCCTTAAACTAATCCTCAATCAACAAAATCTCAATATGCAAAGAAGACATTTTGTAAAATCTGTAAGTAACGCTGCAATAATAGGGCCCTGGCTTCCCGCTTCCAATCTTTTCTCAAAGCAGTATGTACGTTTCCAAAACGATCAGCTGGTGAGTCAACTGATTGAGATTAACGATTCGAAAGTAGCAACCCGGCTCGATACGCAGATTACTGACAAAGATCACAGATGGTACGGAGGCAGTCCCAACCAATATGGAATACCCAATGCAGCCAGCAGCTGTGCCTTGATCCAGGACTTGAGCTGTGCCTATACTTCACCAACATCCGCCTATTTTCAGTCAGAGCGGCTGATTGATTCAATCACCAGGGCAACTGAATATTTGCTGGCTATTCAATATGAAGATGGCACAGTGGATCTTCATACCACGAATTTCCATTCGCCACCCGATACCGCATTCAGGGTAGAGCCTTTGGCCTTGAGTTATCATATTCTGTCTCACAGTGAGTCGAAACCTTTGGAAACGCTGGCTAACCTGAAGCAATTTTTAACCAATGCCGGAAATGCACTGACCATTGGTGGAATCCATACGCCCAATCATCGATGGGTAGTTTGTATGGCCCTGGCTCATATTAATACCCTATTTCCTGATGAAAAGTATGTCAAACGGGTAAATCAATGGTTAAGTGAAGGTATTGATATTGACCCGGATGGCCAATACACGGAAAAGAGTACTACGGTATACAGCCCACTGGTAGACCGATGCCTGATAACCGTAGCCAGGTTGCTGGAGAAACCGGAGCTGCTTGAGCCGGTTAGGAAGAACCTGGAAATGACCCTGTACTATATACGACCCAATTTTCAGGTGTCAACAGAGGCTTCAGGAAGACAGGATCAATATCGTATTGGCACCATTGCACCCTATTACTACCCGTATCGATATATGGCATTACAGGACGGCAACAGCAGGTTCGCATACATTGCAAATTACCTGGAATCGGAGCAGCTAAACCAGATCAGTAACAGCCTTATCTACTTATTGCAAGACGGGCAACTTGGAAATGAACTTCCTGAAGAAGAGCCATTTAACACCAACTACGTTAAGTATTTTAAGCATTCCGAACTGGTTCGGATAAGGCGAGGGCATCGGGATGCTTCCATACTGGCAAATAACTCTTTGATATTTAGCTATTTCAAAGGAAACGCAGCACTAACCGGCGTACGTCTAGCTTCGGCTTTCTTCGGCAAAGGGCAGTTCAAGTCAGATACCATTGAGGTTAACGAAAACGAATACATCCTAAAGCAAACTTTAGAAGGGCCTTATTATCAACCCCTGAAATCAGGGACTTTTGAGGGGACACAAAAAGATTTTGGAGAACAGAGAAAAACCAGAGAACAATCAGAAGTTCAAAACCTGGAGACTACCATCATCATTAAGGAGGTAGGTGAGTCTTTCGAGCTAAGTCTAAGTATTCAGGGATCTGAAAATGTGCCGGTAGCTCTTGAATTAGGGTTCAGGGAAGGGGGAGAGCTTAGTGGAGTCACTCCAGTTAAAGATATCCCGGACGCATACCTGGTGGCTGAGCAGCAAATTACCTATAATTTGGATGGTCAATCGATCACCATAAGCCCTGGTTATTCAGAGCACCAATGGACGCAGCTAAGAGGTGCTCTTCCTAAAATGGAAGGTCCATCGGTATATCTTACTGGCTACACTCCTTTGGAGTGGACATTGAAAATTGAATAGAATAATCGCTCGTTGCAGTAGCTTGCCTACAAATGCCTGAAAACCTTATGATCCATGTAGAAGGTTCCGAAGGGGATTATCGATGCTGCCAAAGTCTTCAGGGTAAGCTTGTTGTCCCAGTTTTCACTTATTTTCAGGCGAAAAGCCGCATACAGGTAAACCATGAATAATACCCCATGCACCATACCTACTACCAGGTTGGGTTTGGGCATATCGAATTGATATTTCAGGGGCATGGTTACAAACAAGATTATGATAAACGACAGGCCTTCCAGAAAAGCAATAATACGGAAACGGCCGAGTTGAGTGCGTAGTAGTTTCATCGAGCAATCGCGGGATTTCGGAACCATACATCCGTATTCTTAGGAAGTAGAATGTATTTTGGTGGTAATGTGGTGTTGCTAAATTATTCGAGTCAAAGATATGCGATTTATTCAAATATTGACTAGTATATGTTAACTCAGTACTATGGCCAATTTATTTTCCCAAGCAACCAAATCTCAACTTTCCAGGATCTTATGGATTACCATTGCCTGGACATTCATTTCCACTTTTCACTTTATAATTACTTATGTCGGCTTAATAGAACTAGAGCGGGATACCTCGGACCTGCATCCCTGGATTTACTTTAAGGGTAGTCTTATGGTAGGTATTTTGGCAGGGGCATTTGGGGGCACTTTTATGGTTTTATTCTGGGAGAAATGGCTTAGAACCAGGAATTATGGTCGAAGCCTGCTGAACATTCTTTGGTCATACTCCATTATATTTTTATTAGTTGCAGTTACTGCTTCAATTTTTGTAAGCAGCGCTGAAAACCAAATACCATTCTATGATCCTGTACTATGGAGGACTGAGATACTTGGTATATTTGACCTGCCTACTTTGACCAGTTATCTGTTTTGGTTAATCGTTGTGTTGGGCACCCTTATATTCTTACTGGTCAATGATAAGTATGGCCCGGGAGTTTTTCTAGACTTTTTATTAGGTAGATACTTTAAACCCAAGCGGGAGCAGCGAATTTTTATGTTTCTTGATTTAAGGTCCTCTACTACCATTGCTGAAAAGCTAGGAGAGCAGCGTTATTTCAATTTCTTAAAAGACACTTTTCAACACGCTACACCGGCAATTCTTAACTCAAAGGGAGAAATCTATCAATATGTAGGCGATGAAATGGTAATAAGCTGGACTATGGATCGCGGAGTGGCGGAAGCAAATTGCATAAATTGCTTTTTTGATATTAAGGAGGCTTTAAGAAAAAAGGAAAATTATTACAGGGCTTTATACGATAACATTGTTCCTGAATTTAAGGCCGGCCTTCACTATGGATTTGTTATGGCGGGTGAATTAGGTGTGGTCAAACGTGAAATTGCTTTTTCCGGGGATGTGCTTAATACTACCGCCCGAATACAGGAAAAATGTAATGAACTAAAGGTAAACATATTGTTATCCAGTGACCTAATCGAACGGTTAAGTGGGCAGCTGCATCAATTTTCAACCAGGAAAATAGGGGAAATGATACTTCGCGGCAAGCAACAGGAAATTGCCCTTTATACTGTTTAAGTATGTTTTTAAAAAATATTAAATGCTTCTGATATACTGCCACCTTATAGAACCTGCCGTATTATGAGACAGTTGATTTGCTGTTGCTTTTGTATATTCTATTTCACCAGCGTCTTTTCACAGGCAGAAAAGGCCCTGTTGGTTTGTGGAGACAGCAAAGTTTTACTGGTAGATTATGAAAAGTCCGTTGGAGGTAATCCTGAAATTATTTGGACCTGGGACTCAAGGACAGCCCCGGATATTCCGGAGCAGTATCGCACGAAATTCGCTACCATGGATGACTGTAAGTCCGCGGATAAAGGCCGGAAAATTATAGTTTCCGCTTCCTCAGGAGCGGTGGCCATACTGAATAGTGAGGACAGGAGCGTGCTGTTTTATGCCATGGTGCCAAATGCACACTCTGTGGCGCTGCTGCCAAATAACCGTTTAGCCGCAGCGGCCTCTACTAATGAAGCGGGAAACAGGATTATGCTGTTCGATACCAATCAACCCAATAAACTGCTGTACCAGGACAGTTTATACTCCGCACACGGAGTTGTTTGGGATCATAATAGAAAAAGTCTGTTTGCCCTGGGCTACCAGGAACTTCGGGAATACAAAATGGCTACCAGCGACAGCCTGGTTTTAGTACGCTGGTGGGAAATACCGGGAGAAAGCGGGCACGACCTGCAACCTGCTTTGGATGAAAACAACCTGTTGATTACGGAACATACCGGAGCATGGTCATTTAACATTAAAAGAGAAGAATTTCAAAAGATATCTGGTTTTCCGGATGACCAAAATATCAAGAGCCTAAGCCAGCACCCTTCAGGTCAATACCTGTACACCGTTCCTGAGGAAAGTTGGTGGACCTACCATGTCAGCTTTTTTCAGCCAGATAACAAGTTGGCTTTTCCCCACTTAAAAGTTTATAAAGCCCGCTGGTACAAATAAAATTACAGTTTTGAGGTCTTAACCCTGCTATTCCAGAGGTATTTGATGTTGGTGCTGAGACTAGCGTCCGGCTAATTTGCCGGCGCTTTTACTCTGGCGCCAGCTGCCCGGTGTTTTTTCCAGGATTCAGCATTCTTAGCTTGCGGACCCATGAGCCTGGGTTGGTTGGCATTGGTTTCCACCGGGTTTATGGTATAGGACTGGTCAGATTTCCGGATCATGGTATTTTTAGCTGCTGGCCCCTGAAACGGCTTCTGGTCGGTAGTTGCTACCGTAGTGGCTTGTGTATAGTAACGCTGGTGATTTTTAGCCGCAGGCCCTTTTTGATGTTTTGTCTGTGCATAACCCATGGTGCTGAATACAACAAATGCAGCTAATATTACTATACTTTTCATCGGTTCTGAGTTTGTTTATTTGAATACAATCCTTCGTAACCAAATAAACGACATAAACAGATGCTGGATTCTCTAAGAAAAACGGTAAATATATATAGTAGAAAATACTTAGGCGGAGGATCCGTATTTATACGGATGTATTGACAAACTCATTCCAATAGGCCAGTTAGAACTGCTTTTTTAATCATTTCAGCGGTATTTTTTGCATTCAGCTTCTTCATAATATTGACCCGGTGGGTTTCAACTGTTCTGGTACTTATGAAAAGTTGGTCTGCAATCTCTTTGGTAATTAATCCTTCAGAGATCATTTTTAAAATTTCCTTTTCCTTGATTGACAGTTTTTTGGTTTCGGACTCAGCTGACAGGTTATTGATCATTTTTCCGGTAATCTCCTGATTGAAATATTTTCTCCCCCGGTAAACAGATTGAATAGCTGACAACAACTCATCCTCATCGGTATTTTTCAAAAGGTACCCATAAGCGCCGCTCCTAACACTTTTTGTGATGTAATTGCCATCATCGTGCATCGAAAGTGCAATTGTTTTAATATGAGGATAGGCTGTTTTTAATTTTTGCATTACTTCAAAGCCATCCATTTCCGGCATGGTAAGGTCCAGCAATACTATATCGGGTTTAACACCTGAAGCCAGCGATTCAAAAAATTCCGTCCCGTTACTGGCGCTGATAACCACCCGATATTGATCATTAGCTGCCAATAATGAATGAATGCCATCCCTGAAAAGTTGATGGTCATCTACGATTGCAATATTGATACTAGTCATAGAATCGGAAGTTCAATTTCAACAGTAGTGCCGTTATCAGAGGAAGCAATATGCATATATCCATCAAATACCGCTATTCGTTCCTCAATATTTTTCAAACCTGACCCGCTACCCGGCTTATCCGTGTCAAAACCCCGCCCGTTGTCGGAGTAGTACAAGGAAACCTTTTCATCAAATTCGGTAATTGAGAGAGCCACTCTGGTTGCACCTGAATGTTTTATGGCATTGTGCAATAATTCCTGGCACACTCTGAATAGACATATATTCATTTCAGGACTTATAGCTGACCCGCTTTCTTTGGTGGAATCATCATATCGAATTTCCAGCTCACTGGACTTTCGAATCATTTCAACAAAGTGCAACATAGCCCGGCCTACTCCAAAATCCAACAGGGCAGGAGGCATCAGATCATAGGTGACCCGCCTGATTTCAGCTATGGTATGGTCGATCAAGCCGTTTACCTTTTTACGCTGGATCGAATCCAAATCCAGTGCCTGGATCGTAAGCTTTAGACTGGTAAGTAACGGTCCCAATCCATCGTGCATTTCCCTGGCCAGTCTTTTACGTTCATTTTCCTGACCGGTGATTAAAGATCTTTTGGCAACCTGGTGACTGGTCTTTTCGTGCCGTTTATATTCGGCAAGCTGGGACTTCATTCTGATCAGGGATTTGCCCAATTCATCATGCTGTCCGGATAACTGATATTGGGCAGAAAGGTTCATATTACCTATTTCAGACGAATACTGAATGGCTTGATTTATGGATTTTCTCAGCTCGTCCAAAGCAGTGAACATTTCGTGAATTTCAACCGTCTGGTAATATGGGGTCGATACCAGGTCGAATTTGCCCAGGGACATACGCCGCAACAAGTCCCTCATCCTAAAAAGCGGCCTGGTCAGTAGATTGGTTACCAATAAGGATAATACTATGGCCATCAGGCATACTGCAATAGAAATAAGGATCAGCTTGTTGCGCATTCGTGACAAGGGAATGGTTACCTCCTCCACATCAATTTCCGACAAAATTACCCAGTCGATCCCCGGTATATTCAGTTTACGAAAAGCGCTGTAGACAGGAACCTCCCGGTAATCTTTAATAATTCCGCTGCCCTGTCGACCGGAAAGCGCCTGGAGTACTCCATCGGTTGCTGCAGGCAAGTTTAGCGGATGCTCATCGGGGAAAAACCTGGAAAGTGATCGCATGGTATGGTCGGCTCCCACCAGGTAAGTTTCACCACTCTCGCCCATACCGGTGCGCTCCAGCAGAATTTCCTGGATTGTTTTATGGTTTAATAAGTGCAGTCTAACTCCCTGTTCATCATGCTTTACTACCCCCAGTAGTACTGATTTATTCAGACTGCACCAGGAAAGATCGTAAAGTTTTGGGGTATGCTCAGCACCAATGATCTCTCCAATACAAACAGAATCCAGGTTATTTACCTGGTAATCATCGAATGCGGAAAGCAGGGGAGGTTCGAGCTGGTCGAACTGTTTTAGCTGTGTCTGAACATAATCCTCAATCTGCAAACTTTTCAGATGCATAATAGAACTGAGCTGCAACAGCATTCTTTCATCCAGCGCCTGGCGAAACTGGTGATAGAAAAACAGCGAGATCACTACAATTACTATGACTACAATCAGGCTGATCAGCCACATCATCCACACCCGGATACTTTTCATATTAAAAATCAGGATCCAATTGATAATTGCTGATCTGAAACCCTTTTATAACCTGAAATTACCACACTAGTGGCATCTTTAATCTCAACTATTGAGAAACTGTTGTTATCTAAGCCACTATAGTCAACCATCCCAAGTTGGGTGAGGTAGTGAATACCCTGAGATTCATGATGATGCTCCCGGTGAACGTGTCCCTGGAATACCGCCAACGTGTTACCGGAATTTTCCAGGATTTCCTGAACAACCTGATAATTACCTACCTGCATGGTATGCTGTAGTTCGGGGAAAGGATATAATGGGTGATGACAGAAGATCACGGTTGGCCGTTTGGTTTGCTGCAGATCCCTGCGCAACCATTCCAACTGCTCTTGAGGAATGTGGGTTTTCTGCCAGTCAGCCCCTTCTTTATAGTAGTGATCCCTGCCGTCCGGATGATAATTGGCATCCAGTACTACAAAGTGATAACTATGATGATCGAAGGAGTAATAACTTCGGTTCTGGTCAATTCCGGTATTGGTAACATTTCGTAGAAACTGATCTTTGGTAATGCTGTCTACATCGTGATTCCCTACACAATGGTAGGTGGGGCCCTGGAATTGGGTATAAATATTTTCCAGACTGGTAAGGTACCTAAGCGTATCCGACTGCTGTTCCTGCGGGTCCTGATCCTTAAAATCACCCAGGTGAATTATGAAATCCACATTATTATTTTCCATCACCTGGATGAACTCTTTCATTTTAGTCAGTGATTCCCGGTAATAGCGGGTTCCAAGGGGATCCCGGTCTGCATAGTGGGAATCTGTTACCAGGCCAAACCTTACTGTTTGTAAGTTTGCCTGGGACCTAACATTTAGCGGGATACAAAGGCCGGCGGTAGCTATGGCGGAGACTTTCAGAAATCTGCGCCGATGGATGGTGTAGCGATAATTTACAGGTGACATATTGTCAAATTAATGGACTAAAATAACTTTGAAACCAGTATTCGAAAAATAGGAGCTGGTGCGTAATATTATGATCATGGATACAACCTGGTGTTGCCTGTGACTTCTATTTTACCGTACTGTTCGAACGCATAGGTAAGCTCCCACCGGGCATATTGCCGGTTAATTTCCTGCTTCAGCTGCTCATTTGCAACGGAATCCGCACTGGGTTTAATCGACAATTCAACCTCCAGCGAAACCGCACTATTTGGCGGTATCGAAGTTGATAGGGTGTTATTCGAATAGGTGATAAAGTCACTATTGGTCAACTGAACCACCCCCTCTACGGGATTGTCAAGGTCATTGAATAAGGTCAGTTTAACCTGATGATGATCAGTAAGTTGTGCTTTGTTCAACTTGCTGTCAATTCGTAAAACATTGTTTTGCATGGTAAGTGCCAGGTGCTTTTCGATATCCTGCTTATCGAAGTTCTCGTCAAAGATACCGTCCAGCATCAGGTTGGCCATCACTGGCCCGGCATCGGTCATGGTTACCCACAAAACATGGTCGAACTGCCCAAATATGGGCCCGGCCAAAGCGCTGCCACCGCCGGTAGTGGCCAGTGTAATGTAGTCGCTGTTATTACGTTTCCGGTGTACATAGCGATGAATATGCCCGGCGAATACTGTATGTTTTCGGTCTTTTAAAAGTGACTCCACTTCCGGCCAACCGCTTTGAGATACCTCTTCCCGGCGTGATGGATCGTCAGCCTCCTCATAGAGCCATACCGGTTTGTGCCAGAAAACAAATGTCCAACGTACCCCGGCATGCTGTTTTAGTGTTTCCTCTATATAGCTGCGCTGTTGTCCGGAGAGATAAAAATCGCCAGTATGGTATTTTCCATCAGGGTTTCCCGCTTCCGGAACAGCTTCTTCACTATTCAGGCATAAAAACAACACATCCTGGTAAACAAAATGATAATAGGTGCGCCCATATCGCTGCTTCCAGAGATCTTCCATCACTTTATTAGTGATGTCGTGATTGCCTGCAACGTAAAAGAACGGCATGGTCAATCCGTTGACAAAGCTATCGAATTCGTCCCATTCCTGATTAAGCTGAGTCAGGTCTTCTGTATAACCCTGAATCAAATCACCTACACTCATCACGAATTCCGGTTGCAATAAATTCACCTTCTCCATTCCTTGTTCGAATACACCGGGCCTGTTGCCTCCGGTGCGATCGGTGACCACTACAAATTGAAAGTTCTCCGATTTATTGTTCCAATTGAGATTGGTCCAGGGATTTGGACCCTCAGCAGGGTCTATTTCAATATTGTTTTCTACTTTTCTGGTACAAGACCAGTAAAATAGCGAAATCACTGTGGACAGAGTGATTAGTAAGAATTTCCGGTAGTATCTGGTGTTTTTCATGGAATAGCAATTTCCTGAAAATTTCGGCAGCAGCCAATATTTTTTAACAGGGGTTAAAATCAAGATACCTAAAGCTCAATAAACTGCTGATACAATTTCTGAAAAATATAAAAATTGGCGTTATGTTTATACCGGTGACAAAGTATCTATTTGGATAAATTACTGTTATGAAAACCACGGGCCTTTTATTATTTGCATTTTTAGTCTTAGACAGCAATCTGGCATTCAGCCAGGATTCCTTCGATCATCATTTACTCATTGGAACTTATTCCGGTGATGGAAACACCAATGGTATACATGTTTACCGGTTCAATACCAGTACCGGAGACTTCGAAACGGCAGCACCGGTGACTGAATTGCCAAACGCTTCATTCCTGACAGTCAGTGAAGACAAAAAGAATGTTTATGCTGTCAGTGAGGGAGGGGGCGGAAGTGTCAATGCCTTTACCTTTGATCCGGCTTCAGGAGCACTCAGCTTTATGAATAGCGTTCCTGCGCAGGGACCATGCTATGTTTCCGTAGATAAGCACAAAAAAGCAGTTTTTTCCGGCAATTACGGCGGGGGAAGTGTACAAGCGGTTCACCTGAATACAGATGGTTCGCTGGTAACAGATAAGGTCCAAACCATCGAACACCAGGGTGGTAGCGTGGTATCCGGAAGGCAGGATAAATCTCACGTTCATGCTGCGGTAGTGGATAAAAGTAACCGCTATTTAATGGTCCCTGACCTGGGTACCGACAAGGTATATCAATATGGTATAGATGTTTCTCAGCAGGAATTGCTCACTCCAGCGGCAACTCCTTATTTATCGGTTGAACCGGGGGGAGGGCCTCGACACCTCACTTTTCACCCTAATGGCAAGTATGCTTACCTGGTGCTGGAACTGGAAGCTGCAGTACTTGCGCTTGATTATCATGCTGGTAAACTGGCAGCCAGGCAAACCATCAGTATGACCGCTCAGGATTTTGACGGTAAGGTTTCAGGAGCGGATATTCATGTTTCTCCTGATGGTAAATTTCTGTATGCGTCAAACAGGGGGGATGCTAATGAAATAGCCATTTTCTCTATTGACAAACACGGAACGCTTGAAATGGTTGGCCGGCAGTCGGTTTTAGGGAAAACACCACGGAACTTTGCCGTAGACCCCACGGGAAATTTTCTATTGGCAGCCAACCAGAATACCAATGACATCATCATATTCAAACGGGACAGGAAATCCGGCCTGCTTACTCCGACCGGTAAAAAAATTGAAGTGCTGAAACCGGTTTGTTTAAAATTTGTGTCCATTGAGGAATAGCTGGTTGCTATTTTCGCACCATGGTTTTTAATCCACTGCTTTTGATACTATAATTACATGAAATCAATAAACCTTTAAATCATGCTTAAGAAAATATTAATTGGAGTGGGGGTAGCGGTGCTGCTGTTTGTGCTTTACGTAGTGTATGCATTATTTATTGCCACACCGGCAAGCCCACCGGACACTGTGGTGTATTCGAACCAGGGATTGGAAATTAGTGTGGACTACAGTCGACCATATAAAAAGAACCGGTTAATTTTTGGTGATGAAGCTGATGACGCGCTGCAGCCATTTGGCCAATACTGGAGGCTCGGCGCCAATGCGGCTACTGAAATTACGGTAAATCAGGATGTACTGTTTGGCGGCAATCCACTTAACGCCGGAACCTATCGCATGTATGCCATACCCGGCCCCCAGGCTTTCAAAGTCACCTTGAACAGTGAAGCAGGAGTGTTTTTTGGTGCGGCAGAGCCTGATCCTGAGCTCGATCTGTTTACGGTAGATGCCCCTGTAACCATGCAGGACAGCGAAACCGAGCAGTTCACCATTGACATAAATGAATCTGATAATGGCGCACGCATTGACTTTATCTGGGATAATTTCTTGTTTTCAGTGCCGATAACCGTTCCATAGGATCTGATGAAAAGATGGGTACTATTGCCGCTGGGGATCCTGCTCTTCCTGGGTATTACCTATTGGGCCATCGGTAAAATTCAATACCGGATGAATGTGATGGATATTGAAGATTATGATCCGGTCTCTACCCTAAAAGTACCTGAAACCCTGCTGACCAGGGCAAAATTCCCATTTGTTGACGTCCATAATCATCAGTGGACCATGCCTGTTCAGGACCTGGATAAACTGGTGGGCGACATGGATGCCTTAAATATGGCGGTGATGGTAAACCTCAGTGGTTTCAGGGGGAAATACCTGGAATGGTCTTTGGACAACGTAGCAGACCACTGGGAAAATCGTTTTGCCCTATTTCTGAACATCGACTTTGAGGACCTGGATGATGCAGGTTGGCCCGACAACGCACTGGAATTGCTGGAACAAGGGGTACAACAAGGCGTGCGGGGATTGAAAGTATATAAAGGGCTGGGGCTTACGGACAAGGATAATCAGGGTAACCGGATTGCGGTTGATGACGCCAGGCTGGATCCTGTATGGGCAAAATGTGGGGAACTAGGCATTCCCGTATTGATCCATTCCGGCGAGCCAGCGGCTTTCTGGCAGAAGAAGGACAAATACAACGAGCGATGGCTGGAATTGAAACAACGCCCAAATCGGTATCGTTCACCGGAAAAATACCCCACTTTTGAAGAGATCATGGCAGAACAACACCGGGTGTTTCGTAAGCATCCGGGCACTACTTTCATCAACGCCCACCTGGGTTGGTTTGGTAATGACCTCAACCGACTGGGTAAACTTCTTGACGAAATGCCCAATGTTTATACCGAGCTGGGTGCAGTGCTGGCAGAATTGGGCCGGCAGCCAAGGAATGCCCGCCGGTGGATGATCAGATATCAGGACAGGGTAATGATGGGAAAGGACACCTACAATAAGCAGGAGTACTATACTTATTTCAGAGTGCTGGAAACCGACGACGAATATTTTGACTATTACCGCAAACGTCACGCACACTGGAAAATGTACGGCCTGGATCTTCCTGATTCTGTTTTGAAAAAGGTTTATTACCAGAATGCCCTAAAGGTCATCCCGGGGTTGGATGCTGCATTGTTTGAATAAACCGATGTTCATCATCAGCCGGACCTATTTCCAAAGATCCGCCGATCTTTCAATTGGCTGAATAATTTTGGATATTGACCTTCTGTGCAGTTTAATCTATCAATAACCAAATCAGTAACTACCTATGGATAATCCCTATCGATTAAAAGTTGGGATCGACAGCTATTGTTTTCATCGTTTGTTTGGTGAAGTATACCCACATCAGTTTAAGCAGGAACAGCAGCTTGATATGGAAGGGTTCCTTGCCTATGCCGCCGGTTTGGGGGTTGATGGTGTTTCACTGGAATCCTGTTTTTTTCCGGAGTTTGCTCCGGAATACCTGGCAGCAGTAAAGCAGCAGCTTGATAAGTATCAGTTTGACCGGGTATATGCCTGGGGGCATCCCGACGGATTGGAGGGAGGAGACAACCAGGCTGAATTTGACTCAATGCTGCAGCATATTGAACATGCCAAAGCCATCGGCAGCGATACCATGCGGGTGGTAGGCAGCAGCCTGATGTTCCGCTTTGAACCGCATGGCCCTCAGCTTGAAAAACTGGCGGAAATGTTTCAGCAAGCGGTAAAAGTGGCAGAATCCTATAGAGTGAAGCTGGCCATCGAAAATCACATTGACTATAATTCCGACGAGATACTTTGGCTGCTGGAAGCGGTGAATTCACCTTATTTTGGAGTCAATTTTGATTCGGGAAACTTCCTCCGGGTGCTGGATGACCCGGTCAAAGCAATGGAGAAACTTGCTCCCTATGTTATGGCTACACATATCAAGGATATGCTGCCGGTACCGGGAGTTTCAGTAGATGAATGGTATTTTTTCTCCTGTGTCCCCACCGGCAAAGGACTGATTGACAATCAGCGGATTGCGCAACTGTTGGTAGACCAGCATTATCAGGGATTTTTCGCAGTGGAAACCGACACCCTGCATCCAGATTATGCCTTCAGGGAACTTGAGGTGGTGGCACAAAGCGTACAGGCCTTGAAGAATATTTCAGCTAAGTGTAAATATTAATAGCGTAATTCATGAAGACTTTAAATGTTGCAATAATTGGCTACAAATTTATGGGAAAAGCCCATAGCAATGCCTGGTTGCAGGCCGCTCGATTCTTTGACCTGGGGGTAAAATTAAATCTAAAGCTAGCCTGTGGACGAGATGAAGCAGCAGTGCAAAAATTCGCAGACAATTGGGGGTGGGAAGAAATTGAGACCGACTGGAGAAAAGTGGTTTCCCGTGATGATATCGATGTAGTTGACATCTCCTTACCGCAACATTTGCACTATGAGGTTGCCCTGGAAGCTGCAAAGCAGGGGAAGCATATCTTTTGCGAAAAACCCATGTGCTTTACCGTAGAACAGGCACTTGAGATGCTGGCAGCTGCTGAAAAAAGCGGCATCGTTCACTACCTCAATCATAACTACCGTCGCACCCCTGCCGTTCAACTGGCCAGGCAGCTTATTGACCAGCAAAAAGTTGGTAAGATTTTCCATTGGAGATGTGCGTATCAGCAAGACTGGATAGTCGATCCGGATTTTCCACTCACCTGGCACTTGCAAAAAGAAACCGCTCATGCCGGACCACAGTGGGATCTTAACTCTCACAGTGTTGATCTCGCTCGATTTTTAGTGGGAGAGATTCAATCAGTTACCTGCCTTACTAGCAATTTCATTACCCGGCGGCCATTGGCAGGAGCGGGAGCAGCTACCTTCTCCTCGGGAACCGCAAACAGTGAGGAAATGGGTGAGGTAACGGTAGAAGACGCCGCATTGATGATGGTTCAGTTCGAACAGGGAGCCATAGGTTCCTTTGAGGCCACTCGTTTCGCCACCGGCTGCAAAAACCATTTAACTTTTGAGATATACGGCAGCAAGGGCAGTATGCGTTTTAACCTGGAACGGATGAATGAGCTGGAATTTTACTCCCTGGAAGATGACGGCGAAAACCAGGGCTTCCGCACCATTATGGTTACAGAGCATAGCCATCCATATATATCACACTGGTGGCCTCCGGGCCATATTATTGGCTACGAACACGGATTTGTACATGCCGTAGCAGATTTCATTTCGGCAATCCATACCGGTACCAAAATTGAACCGAATTTTGAAGATGGCCTAAAATGCATCACCGTACTGGATGCAGGATTACAATCTGCTGCCAGTGGTTCACAGGTGAAACTGACTCATTAACATATTCAAAATGAATACGCTGAAGTCTAAATTTCTCGAAAATGGATATGTTATCGTGGACATTCTTGAAAAAACAGAGCTCGAATCATTCCGGCAGATCATGGCGGATCTGCTCGATGTGGAAGTGCGCGCCGACAACCGGGAAGTTCACTCTTCTTCATTTCAACACCTTGGAGACGAGATCAGGGATTTCGCACGGGAAAACCGGCAGTATTATTTCCATTTGCTGACCAAACCCGGCACGGAATCCATCCATCATGCTTTCCATAACCCCAGGATCATGGGTGTGGTAGAATCGTTGCTGGGGCCGGATCTGATCATTAATAATGCCTCGATACTTGCTGCCAATAAAGGTGTAAAGTACGACCTGGGCTGGCACCGGGACGTGATCCAAATTCCCCAGCAGGAAATCGAGGAAGACTACTTGTATTCGAAGACCCGATTTCACAATAGCTGCCAGATCAATTTACCGCTTTATGATGAAGACGCTTTGTGGGTGGTTCCAGGAAGTCATAACCGGGTGAATACCTCTGAAGAAAATGCTGTTTTCGATGGCTCAAAACATTACGCACCGCTTGGCAAAGAAATGCCAGGCGCTATACCGGTACCGCTGAAGGCGGGTCAGGCAGTGTTTTACAATAATAACCTGATACACAGAGGCTATACTGAAGAGGTAATAATTCCCCGGCGTACCATTCATATGGGCTATCATAGTGCCAGTAAACCACCTACCTGGCATTTTTATCTGCTCAATGCTGCTTTGCTCAAACCCGATTATTTGGCTGGATTAAGCGCTACCATGCAGAATATGATGCACGAATACCTGGAATGCCGCCGACAGTTCCCGCAAATGAGTGATACCTGGAAAAGAGGATTTGCCGAACGTATCTGATCTCCGCAAAAAAACAGTTTTCTGGCAAACAATTTGCTGCTATAATATGTTATAGAGGTACTAAATCGCAAATAAGCCATGAATAGTGTATATGCAACAATTTTGATGTCAGCCCTGTTTTTGGGTTGTGCGTCATCCCATCCGGCAGGCACATTGAGGCCGCCTGCAGAAAATATGATTGACCTTTCTCAAAAAGAAGAAGGGGAGGAGTATGAATTGATCGTAATGGATCCGGGGTTTGAAAACTGGTTCCAGACTACCTGGAATATTGGAAAGGACCGCAGTGTTAACTACTATTCACATTGGAATAATATGTACGTCTCGGCATGGAATTACAAAGCCACCCATCCACATTATTCACAATTCTTTGATACTATGATTAACTATCAACCTACCATCGATTATGGAATAGAGCTGGAGCGTAAGCTATACTACTATTTCAGGTGGGTAGATACCAAGAAGGGAGTACCCATACTGGATACCCGGCCTCCTGGGGCAATATAACCCCGCAAACCCAGCAATCAATTTATCAAGCTCATTACTGCGCAATCCCTTCACTCAACAGGTAACGGTGTTAAGTGAAGGGATTGCAACAGCAGTATCTAATAAAATGTTCTCTAAATCATATTCCACCGGGTATTTTCTGCTATATTTACTGTCAGTTTACCGAAACCTAACTAACATAGTTATGACCTCCATCTTGAATAAATTTAAGACATGGTCCATTATAGCAGTGGCCCTGTTGTTTTTTGCGGGTATGACCCTGAATTCCTGTTCTTCTTCCGACAAAGGGTCGGAAAGTTCTGAAGAGCACCCGGAAAGCGCTGAGGGTGAGGAACACCCCGAAAGTGCTGACGGTGAGGAGCACCCGGAAGGTGAAGATGAAGAACATCCTGAGGGTGAAGAGCACCCGGAAGAGGATGAAGCAGCGAAGGAGTAGCAATGAGGCTAAATGCTGGAGCTTACTCTGTTAAATGACAGTGTGGTCTCTGTATATCCCGGCTGACCTTCTATTTCCAGCACCGGATAAGCCAGAAAATTAATCGGTCCGGATTCCGGTGTGGGGTTGGGAGCAAGATCGCGTCCCCGGCTAAACTCAATTCGATTTGCCGGATGATGTCCGAAGTAATAAGTTGCTAACGGGGTGTACTTATTCCCTTCACTGATATCTACCGGCCACCATTTACCTTCTGCGTAGAATTCAGCCCAGCAATGATAGCCATCTACCTGTCCTTCATTTCGTTCGGACGGTATAGCTGCACCGACTGCAAATCGGGCAGGAATACCTGCGGACCTGGCCAGAGAGATGAAGAATGAATGAAATTCAGTACAGTTTCCGGACTTTGAATCACAAGCATAATTCGCATCTCCGGTGCCGTAAATGCCTTCTTTGGCGTAACGCATATTATCGATGATATAGTCGTATAGCGCCCTGGCTTTGGTAAGCGGGGTGGTGGCTTGCTTATCCCGGATTACCTGGTTGGCAATGGTGCTGAAACGATCACCTACCGGCATCAGGCTGGATGACTGGAGGTATTTTTTCAGGTCCGGATCTTGTTCCGGGTATGCGGCTTTTTCTTTTCTTTCCACCTGATACCTCATGGTTATTTTCTGGCCGCTATGCTCGGGAAGCAATTGCAGGTACAGAATATCGTTGCCATATGCTTCATCTTTTATTATTTCCTGCTGACCCTGGGCTTCCAGGGAAATGATCTCAATGGTTTGAAAGAGATCACTTTGGGCAATGGGCATCCACATTTTTGCAGGACCTGATATTTCCGGCAGCTTTACCTCATAGGTGAAATCAAAACGGTCTTCACTTTCTATCACTCCCAATAAATCATTGGAGGCATTTTTTACAGGAACCGTAAACCAGGTCTTGTCCTGCTTGTTTTGCTTCCAGGTATAATAGGGTTTTCCATTGAGCTTGTGCAAATCCGTGCTGGTGACTTCCATATTGCCAGGAGTGCCATTCAGGAAAAAGTCCATATCATACACATCTCCATTTTCCGTAGCCAGGTCAACACAGGCAAAAAACCGGTTAGGCCCTAAAACGGAAAGGTATTCCGTATGTACCCGCACCAGTTTTAGGTTTAGGTCGACCGTGTCCTTTTTATAATTAAAATAACCTTCGCCTTCGCGAACCCTGGTTTGAATATTGTCTCTAATGCCTTGCTCCACTTCATCTATGGTTACTTTCTTTTGACTCCCATTAGGTTCGTCGGATTCGCTTGCCCCGTTTTCCTGGTGAGACTGACAGGCAGTCAGTATTAAGATACAACTTACCAGCAATGAGTAGAATTGATACATAGGACTTTCAAGGTTATCTTTGGATACTGAATGCAATGATTTACCGCTAAAATAACGAAATTGATGGATTATAAGGTTCTCTGGTTCACACTATCGCCAAAAACCCGGTGGAATTTATCAAGGATACTACCATTCCCAATTATCTTTTTACTGACCGGCTTTGTATTCATTTTAGTGGAAATTGCCGCAGCAGGCAGTCTGGACCCCGTTTCGGATGCCGCTATTAAGTTAGACCTGACTGTGGTGCTATTCGCAACCACAGCCATGGCAGCGGTTGGCCTATTGATTGGGTTTATTGAGCTGGTATATTTAGATAAATTATTCAGGAATAGAAGTTTCTTAACCAAGATACTCTATAAACTGCTATTTTATACCTTACTGTTGCTAATAGTGATAGGGGTATTGTACCCCATCGCCGCCAGCCTGGAGTTGAAAGTGCCCATTTGGGACCAGCAGGTTTGGCAAAAGTTTTTCTATTTTCTGGGAAGTCTGCCTTTCTTCAGTACCCTGTTGCAAATAGGATGTAGTTTACTATTGTGTCTGATCTATGCCGCAATAAGCGAACATATAGGACATGCGGTAATTTCAAATTTTTTTACCGGCAAGTATCATCAACCAAGAGATGAATTAAGGATATTCATGTTTTTAGATATGAAATCCTCTACCCGCATCGCGGAGCAACTCGGGCACCACCGTTATTTTTTATTGTTGAGATCGTTTTATGAGGATTTAGCAGATGATATAATTAATCATGAAGGTGAGGTCTATCAATATATTGGAGACGAGGTAGTTATATCATGGAAATTTAATACAGGAAAACAGGATAACAATTGCCTGAAATGCTTTTTTGCTATGAAACGGGCATTGCAAAGCAGAGCGGCCTACTACCAACAGGCGTTTAGCCTGGTCCCCACATTTAAAGCAGGCCTTCATTATGGTAGGGTTACCACCGGTGAAATTGGAGCTTTAAAAAAGGAAATCTCATTTTCAGGAGATGTTCTAAATGCCACCGCTCGAATACAATCCATGTGCAACCAGTTTAATGCGGAGCTACTGGTTTCAAAAGCTTTGATCGATCAATTAACTCCGGGAGATGAATTCCAGTTTAAGAATCTTGGAGAAATGAAATTGAAAGGCAGGGAAGAGGCCATGGATCTGTGTGAAGTGAGGTCAAGTAAGCTTGAACCTGAGGTTACCCATGCGCTGTAGCAGTAATTAGTTAGTACAACCTTTTTCCACGAGGGTGCTGGTCACAAACTATTGGTATTGAAGGTATCACCTTGCGTCATATCACCACTTTCAAATCCCTTGCGAAACCAGCGCACACGTTGTTCGGAAGTGCCATGAGTAAAACTATCGGGGGTTACCTGACCCTGGGTCTGTTTCTGGAGTTTATCATCACCTATGGCATTGGCAGCGCGCAGGGCTTCATCAATATCTCCGTCCTCCAGTATATTGAACATTTCCTGGGCATGATGGGCCCAAACACCGGCATAAAAATCAGCCTGCAGTTCCAATCGTACTGACAGTTTATTATAGTCTTCTTCTGATAAACTACCTCTGGCCGAATGTACTTTGTCAGTGGTGCCCATCAAATGCTGCACATGATGCCCAATTTCATGTGCTACCACATAGGCCATAGCAAAGTCACCAGGCGCACCGAACCGGTTACTTAGATCCTGATAAAAACTTAAATCGATGTAAACTGATTGATCAGCAGGACAATAGAAAGGCCCGGTGGCACTGGATGCACCTCCACAACCTGATCGAATAGCTCTATTGAAGACAATGAGCTGCGGTTCACGATAATCCGCTCCATGTTCGCTGAAAAGTTTGTTCCATACATCTTCGGTATCAGCAACTACCACTTCGACAAATTGGTACAATTCATCCTTTTCGACTGCTGGTTGGTCATATTGAGCCTGGTTGGGTGATATTCCACTGGATGGGCTAAGCAGGTCCAGTGGATTACCAACAAAATAGAAGATACCAAAAACCACCAGCACCAGAATAATCTTAGTTTTAGTTATGCCACCCCTGAAAACCATTGATAGCAAGGCCATAATAAGATTACCACCACCTCCTCCAATCCCACCACCGGTTTTACCCCGTTGATCACGAACATTTTTACTGCCTCTTCTGCCTTGCCATTTCATAAGGTGATGGTTAGTTGATTAAAGTTAAAATAGCATAATAGTCCTATATGAAGATACGGCATATGAAGATTTTGATGAAACAAATGCGCTAAATTATCCTGATTCGAATCTAATAGGTAGTCATCCACTGCCAAAACCTGCCCAGCAGCGTTTTGGGTGGAGCAGGCTGTGGCTCTGTGTTTAAAGCGGGTTGACTGGTTGTTAGCTCTTTGTGTTTTTGTGGGTTTACGTTTGCCCGTTGTAGTTTTTGCTGGTAACGGGCTTTATTCAAGGCTTTTTTCTGCTTCTTTTCTCTGGCTTTTCTTCTCCTTTCCTCGCGTGCTTCATAATCTTCCTTCCGTTTCTTGGCCTCCAACCTTCGCTTTTCCCGCTCTTCTGCAGATAAAGGTTCGTGCTGACGGCCACCGCGGTTTCTACCAGTGTCGGCTTCTTTTTTCTGTGCAGTTTTTTCGGCTGATTTTCTTTTTGGCTCAGCAAGCTCAATTTTGCCTACTACCTTCAACCCTGCGAGTTCCTTTTTGGGTGCTTTAATTAATGTGATTTTATCAAGGTCAGCAGGTGACTCATCGGATTCTAACAGTTCCAGTAACTTGTCCGTTTCGATTACTACCTCATCTTTCTTTTTGGAAACATCCGCCTGGTCGGGCGAAGACTCGCTGGCCGGCTCCGGATCTGCAATATCTGATTCCGATTGCGTTATGGTATCGTCTTCGGTAGGGGTATCTGCTTGCCCATCCTCTTGCTCTTGCTGAAACTGTTCTTGCCCTTCACCGGCTTCTCCAAACAAGTCCAGATTTTCGAAATGCTGAGCCACCATGGTAAGTGTTTCCTCGCTCAACTTAGAATTTTGACCAAGTGAATGGGTATTGGGATCGATTTCTTTGAGAAAGGAAATGATCTCATTTTTGGAAACTCCGTATTTCCTGGCTAGTTGTCCTAGTCTCATATTAAAATATTTTGGATAGTGTAAAACTAACGAGACTTTGGAAGATGCGCAAACTGAAACAAACCCGGCAAATCTCTGAGCATTTCAGCTAATCTTTATTTAAATTGTACACTGAATAAATAGTAAACAGTCCATGGCCACATATACACTTAAAATCAACGGTAAAAATCAGCAACTGGAGGCTGCACCCGATACCCCTATGTTGTGGGTATTGCGTGATCATGTAAAACTTGTAGGAACAAAATACGGATGTGGCGTTGGAATGTGCGGCGCCTGTACCATCCACCTTGATGGTGTGGCCACCCGCTCCTGCCAGGTACCGGTTTCTGCGGTAGAAGGGAAATCCATCACCACCATTGAAGGACTCTCTGAAAACGGAGACCACCCGGTTCAGAAAGCATGGCTGGAGATAGACGTGCCGCAATGCGGTTATTGCCAGGCCGGCCAAATTATGAATGCCGCCGCTTTATTGAATAGTAACTCAAACCCGTCGGATCAGGAAATTGAATCCGCTATGGACGGCAATATATGCCGTTGCGGCACTTATACCAGAATCAAAAAGGCCATTAAGACTGCAGCCTCAAACCCCGAACTATAAAACCAGACCAATGACACTGATAAAAACACAACATAATCGCCGTTCATTTTTGAAAGTTTCGGCCGCAGCAGGAGGGGGGATGATGATAGGGTTTAACTGGATGACCAGCTGTACTCCGGCTTCAGAACCGGCCATTGCTATTCCCAGCGAATGGTTCAAAATGAACGGGTACATCAAAATCGGGGATACCGGATTGGTTACCATATTTTCACCAAACCCGGAAATAGGCCAGAATGTAATGACTTCAATGCCAATGGTCGTGGCAGAAGAACTGGATGTTAAATGGGATCACGTAGTAGTTGAACAGGGCGCCCTGGATGAGGATGCTTTTAAAAATCCGCAGTTTGCCGGCGGAAGTTTATCAATAAAGCTTGGCTGGGATGCACTGAGAATGGCAGGAGCTGCAGGCAGGAGGATGCTGTTGGAAGCAGCTGCCAAAGAATGGGCAGTGGATGTTTCGGATCTGACTGCCAGTGAGGGAGTAATTAAAGAGAAGAACGGTGAAAGGAGTATAGGCTACGGAGCGATCGCGTCCAAAGCGGTGGATATCGAAGTGCCCGAAGAGCTTGAATTGAAAGAACCAAAGGATTACCAGCTGATCGGTACCTATCAGAAGAATGTGGAGGGCTCGAAAATTGTCACCGGAAAACCTTTATTTGGTATTGATTTCGAGAAAGAAGGCATGCTGCTGGCCATGATAGAGCACCCGCCGGCATTTGGAATGAAGGTGGCCGATTTCAATCAGCAGGAAATTAAAGGTATGGATGGGGTGCGGGATGCCTTCATTATAGACACCACTACGGAGGAACCGGTTTGGGCAGAAGTAAATGCCTTTAACAGTTTAATTGCCATAGTGGGTGAATCAACCTGGCAGTTAATGAATGCAAAGAAAGCATTGAAGGTAAATTGGGAAACCGTCAGTGAAGCAGAGAACTCCCAGATGCACGCAACTCGTCTGGAAGAAGGTCTTGAAAAGGGAAACGAAGAAGAAAGCAGAAAAGATGGTGATGTCGATGCCGCATTTGCAAAAGCCGCTAAAATAATTGAGCGAACTTATTCATCTCCATTCATGGCCCATAATACCCTGGAACCCATGAACTTTTTCGCTCATGTGACCGAAAACGCGGCCGAATTGGTAGGTCCAACACAAACCCCCAAGGCCCTTGAGGATGCAGCCTCCAAACTGCTCGATATACCGGTTGAAAAGATCAGTGTGAATATGACCCGCATGGGCGGTGGGTTCGGAAGAAGACTTTATGTTCATTTCGGATTGGAAGCTGCGGCAATTTCTAAAAAAATGGGCGCTCCCATAAAATTGATCTATACCAGGGAGGATGACATGACCCAGGGTACCTATCGCCCGGCATACCGTTCAACTTATCGCGCAGGGCTTGATGAAGACAACAACCTGATAGCCTTTTCAGTGAGAGGAGTAGGTCTGCCGGAAGGCCCGGTTTTTCCTAATCGATTCCCGGCTGGCACGGTTGACAATTATTCAGCGGTCAAACTCGGAGCAAAAACCAATATTTCTACCGGTGCCTGGAGGGCGCCCAGATCTCACTTTACTGCCGGAGCTGAACAATCGTTTATCGATGAAGTAGCGGAATTAGCAGGTAAGGATCCAATCGACTTCAGATTGGAATTGTTCGATCGGGCCAAGAATAACCCGGTGGGAGAAGAACATGATTATGACGCAGAACGCTATGCCGGGGTACTGAAACTGGTTAAGGAGAAGTCCAACTGGGGAACCGACGCGCCAGGAGTACATAGAGGGGTAGCAGCCTACTATTGTCACAATTCCTATGTGGCACAGGTAATGGATGTGGTAATGGATGCAGGTAAACCCAAAGTGAAGAAAGTATGGTGTGCGGTAGACTGCGGAATTGTAGTGAACCGGGAAGGTGCCAAAAACATCATTGAGGGAGGAGTGGTCGACGGTATAGGCCACGCCATGTACAGTGAACTTAAATTTGAGAATGGATCATCTGTTTCCAAAAATTTTAATACCTATCAGCTGATTCGCCACAGCCAGTCACCTGAAGAAATCGAGGTTTACTTTGTTGAAAACGAGATTGCTCCTACGGGACTGGGCGAGCCCGGTCTTCCGCCTGCAACCGGTGCGTTGGCCAGTGCACTTTATAAAGCCACCGGCACCCGGTACTATCACGAACCGTTCAGTACTGCTGATCAGGGGGAACAAAAACTTGAAATAGGCTAAACATATCTAGGGGAGTCGAGGTTATTTTAGCAGAATAAATTGATGGTTATGGCACCGGCTGTTCCCCCAAAAGTACTTTTCTTTGATGTAAATGAGACCCTGCTGGATCTGGGAAGCTTGAAAAATAGTGTAGGTAAAGCTTTGAGAGGCAGGGAAGAATTGCTTCCTCTATGGTTTACCACCATGCTGCAGTACTCATTGGTATCGACGGTTGGCCGGCAATATGCAGATTTTGGTGATATAGGAGCAGCAGCCTTACGCATGGTAGCTGCCAATCATCAAATACCGTTAACAGGGGATGAGGCCAGGGAAGCCTTAAGAACGCTCCGCAGCTTGCCGCCACATCCTGAAGTTAAGCAGGCGCTGGAACGCATCAGAAACGCCGGTTACAAAATGGCTTCATTAACCAATTCGTCCAACCAGGGAGTAAAAGCTCAATTCGAAAATGCGGGGCTCAATGGGTATTTCGATCAACGGTTAAGTGTCGAAGATGTTGGGAAGTATAAACCGGACCGGGATGTATACCATTGGGCATCAAAGAAATTAGGAGTTGATCCGAATGAGAGCATGATGATTGCTGCTCATGGATGGGATGTTGCCGGAGCCATCTGGGCCGGTTGGAGGGGCGCTTTCATCGCACGCCCCGGACAGCAGTTGTATCCATTGGCGCCGCTACCTGAAATCATAGAACCGGATCTGCTCAAGATTGCTGAGAAACTGATTGCCTTAAAAAAACAGCATTCTTAAATAGTTTAGATTTTCAGTTAGCTATGGTTTGCCTTCAACTTTAACCGTTTTGTAACCTACAAAACTTACCAGGAGATCTTTGGACTGATCGGCCTTTACCTCAAAAAAGCCTGCCAAGTTGGTGACAGCACCTGAATTGGTACCCGCCACCACCACGTTGGCTCCGGGGAGACCTTCTCCATCCTCTGTGAAGACCTTACCAGACCAGGTTCCGTTGGCATAGTTGGTTTCTACTTTAAGCTTACCCGGGTTTGAGGTCTCTAACTTATCAAGTATGATCATTCCCTGGGTGCTTTGGTCCGGATTGGTTTTGCTGTGATTGAGCTTAAAAATTACCGGCAAAGTCATGCGCACTCTAACTGGTTTGACTATTTGTGATCCTGGCTTGAAAGTATTAGCGCTTTGAATCACCCGTATTGCTTCATCATCGCAGCCGGCACCGATCCCTTTAATCGCTTTTACTCCCGATAATGAACCATCCTTTTCCACCACGAATTGAACATCAACTTGCCCCTCGATACCGGCGTTTCTGGCTTCTAACGGGTACTTTATTTCTGAGGCAATATACTTGTAGAAAGCGTCCATTCCGCCTTCAAATTCAGGTAGCTCTTCCACTACCGTGAAAACATCTTGTTCACTAATGATGTTGTCTTCCGAATTCGAGTCCAGCTCCTCACTGCAGGCAAATACAATAAATAGAAGGGCAGCCAAAACCGAAAGCAGTGCTAATTTCCATGGGCTTAGAATTTTTGCTTGTTGTTTCATCGCGTTGAGTCGTTTTAGAATTAAGCCATCATGGAACGAACTGGCCAGGCTCAATCCATTTGACATTAAGGCAGTACTGATAAGAACAGTTGAATATTGGTTGACATTGTAGTACTTAAGCGCGTAAGTATCAGCTTGATATTCGTGTATTTTTCTAATTTCTTTATTGATAAACCAAGTTGATGGGAGCCACCAGAAACATACTTTAAACAGTTCCAGCAATATCAGGTCATAGGTATGCCCTAAATCCGCATGAGCCTGTTCATGTTTCAGGATTACCTGATAATCCTGCCGGTTGGTATCGATGTCATCACTAAGAAAAATCCAGTTAAAAAAAGTGAAGCTTCCCCTGATGTTGTTCAGTTTGCGCACCTGTACACCATTAAACTGCTGATGAATGCTTTTGTGTTCCAGATAAACCATGTAGAGCAAGTTGTAGCAGAGCCTAACTAAAAAGAATATACTGATAACCAGATAGATCCAGACCAATAGATGATAATTCCAGCTTTCAATTTCGGAGACGGTGGCAATTGCCATGGTATCCGGTTGGATGGCTTCCATTGTCAAGGCATGAATTGGCTGATTGCCGCCAAATAAGAGTTTCGGCAGTTTGAGCAAAGGTATGGTAAGCGCCAGTAGGGTAGAAGCGATCAGATAAAAGCGCATTTTCGCGTATTGATGCTCATTTTTTAAAAAGAACCAATAACCCAGCATCAATGCAATATGGATCAGGGCCAGTTCTATTAGATAATTGCTCATGATTGCTGATTTTTAAGTTCTTTAAGCAATTGCTCCAATTCCTTCAGACTCAGATCATCCTGCTTGGTGAAGAACGAAACCATCTGCTGATAGGACCCGCTGAAATACTTACCTACAAACCCTTTCATAAAGGACTTGGTATAGGCCTCTTTGGTAACCAGTGGGTGGTATTTGTGTGATTTGCCCTGGATTTCATGAGCCACAAAACCCTTATGCTGTAAGATTCTTACTATGGTGGAAACTGTGTTGTAAGCCGGTTTTGGTTCAGGCAGCTGGTTGATGATGTCCTTTACAAAAGCGGTATCCAGCGCCCACAAGACTTGCATGATTTCCTCTTCTGCTTTGGTTAGTTCTTTCATTATATTATTTGGGTGTATTTGGGGTTACCTATGTTTGTAACTAAATTATTAGTTAAAACTAAACACTTAGTTCAATATAAACAAGAAAAGTGAACTAAATATTTAGTTGACCCAAATCTTAATCCTTTTTGCGGCAACCCTGAAACCAATCATATTCCAATTCGGATAAGGAGATCCTGGCATTATTGTGGTTAAAAATATCTAATTTAATACCCGAAAGAACCAATCAACTCAGGGAATCTAAAGAAACCTTCTGCCAAAAAATGAATACCCCGGATCGTCATCCCAAAGCGGTTTTGTTTTCCGATATCGAAGGGTACACCGCTATGATGCAAACGGATGAGGCAACCGCTATTGAAGTGGTTAACCGTTATCAGCAGGAACTGGAAAAAACCGTTCCCGCCTACCACGGGGAGGTAAAGCAACATTATGGTGACGGCAGTTTAACCATTTTCCCAACTGCTGCGGATGCCGTAGGATGTGCCCTGGAATTACAGAAAACCCTGATTGGGTCTATTCCCCTGAGAATGGGTATCCATTATGGAAATGTGGTTTTACACCAGGATAAAGTCTTTGGTGATACCGTCAACATTGCTTCACGCATCGAATCTTTGGGTCAGTCCGGGGCTGTTTTGTTTTCCGACCAGGTATACCTCCAAATTAAATCTAACCCTGAATTTAAGGCGGAATCGATGGGCCATTATCAGTTCAAGAATGTGAAGAAAAAAATGGAAGTATTTGCTCTGAGCAATCCAGGATTGGTGCTTCCGAAAACCGGAGCACTAAAAGGAAAGCTGGAGCCTAAGAAACCGTCGAAGACTCCGATAATTGTCTCCATTTTGTTCGGAGTTTTGCTGATAGCGCTATTGGTATTCAATGGAATTCGCTCACCGCAGACAGTTGACACTATTTTGACCGGTAACCTGAATCCTTCCATAGCGGTGCTGCCTTTTACCAATTTGTCGGCGGATACTGCCCAGGAGTTTTTTGCCGATGGTCTGGCACAGGAAGTGCTGAATTTATTGACCCAGGACCCACAGCTTCGAGTCACCTCCCGGACATCATCCTTCTCTTTTAAGGGTCAGCAGATTGATATGCCCAGCATTGCAGAAAAGCTGGGGGTAAACTATATTTTGGACGGCAGCGTACAAAAGTCCGGTAATTCAGTGCGTATCAGCGCGCAGCTGGTCAATGCCAGGGAAGACAGCCAGTTATGGGCCCAGTCCTGGGGTCGAGACCTCGATGATATATTTGGGGTACAACAGGAAATCGCCGATTCCGTAAAAACCGCCTTAAAGCTGCAAATAATGGCCGATCGCAAACGCAGTGTTCAGCCTGCCAACTCAGAGGCTTATACGCTATTTCTGCAGGCCAGGCATACCGGACAACAAGGCAATGTAAACCGACTGGAGAATGCCGAGGTCATGCTAAGGGAATCACTGGCTTTGGATTCCACCTACGCGCCCGCCTGGGCCTATTTAGCGGTTGTTTTAAACCGGCAAAGTAACATAGGCCTGCGGCCGGCAGAGGAAGGTCAGGAGTTGGCAAGAGAAGCAGCTTACAAAGCCCTGAGTATCGATAGTACACTGTCCAGTGCCTGGTCCACGCTGGTTAGCATCTCGATGAACTACGACAGAGAATTCCAAAAGGCAAGGTTCTTCCTGGATAAGGCCCGTCAATGGGATGCGAATGGTATAAATGTGTTAAAACTAGCCAGCAACCTGGCTTTCAGTCAGGGGAATATTGAAGAGGCCATCTCGTTGGACCAGCAGGCACTAGAGATCGATCCGGTAAGTCCCAAGCACTACCTGGACCTGGGGTATGGCTACTTTTGTAATAGTCAGTGGAAAGAAGCCGAGCAAGTGACCAGGCGTGGGCTTTTGATGAATCCGGAATATTTGGGAGGCGATCATTTATTGAGCATGATTTTGATGGAACAGCAGAAATTACCGGAAGCAAAGCAGGCAGCCCTGTCAGAACCGTACGAAATTCTTAAAATACAAGCACTGGCGTTGGTTGCCCAGGCTATGGGGGAGACGGATTCAGCAGCGTTTTTTCTACAACAGATCAAGGATCAGCATGCTATGGTTGCTTCCTATCAAATCGCCCAGGTTTATGCTTATCAGAAACAGGCCGACAGCACTTTCAAATGGCTTCAAAAAGCCTTTGAGTATCGGGATGGAGGGCTGGCACATATACAGGCTGATCCCTTTTTCAAGAGATTGAAAGGAGACTCCAGATGGGATGCTTTGATGGTAAAAATGGGGTTTCGATAAATGAAATTTAAAGAGTTGTTCCATACAATCTAAAAAGTTTAGTAGCATTGGAGAAAGTGTGACCTGCTGAATAACCACTAGTTCTAAACCATGAATACCTCAAAAAGCTGGTACTGCATCTTTTTACTGCTGGTCTTAACCATAGCTCCGGTACCAGCTCAAAGTTTCAATACCAGAGTCGACCAATCCCGGCCGCAAATACCGCTCGATGCATCCAACTACCATCAACCAGGCTCAGGGCTGCAGAACAGCAGGATCCGCTTCGAGCAGTACAAACAGGGAAGGGTGGCCTTCCTTGGAGGCTCGATTACCTACAACGGTGGTTGGCGCGACAGCCTGATGGCTTATTTTCAAAGACGTTTTCCCGAAACGGAATTTGAGTTCATCGGTGCAGGGATTCCTTCTATGGGAAGCACACCTTCGGCGTTTCGACTGCAACGTGATGTTTTGTCAAAAGGACGGGTGGACTTGTTATTTGTTGAAGCAGCGGTAAATGACGATACCAATGGCCGAACCTCGGAAGAGCAGGTTCGAGCCATGGAAGGGATCATCAGGCATTTAAAAAGATCCAATGAGGCCATTGATGTGGTGATGATGCATTTTGTGGATCCCGGGAAAATCGAAGACTACAATGAAAATCGTGAACCTCAGGTGATAACCAACCACAACCAGGTAGCACGTTATTATGATTTGCCGGTGATTAACCTGGCCAAAGAGGTGACCGACAGAATAAATAATAGTGAATTCACCTGGGAAGATGATTTTAAGAACCTGCACCCGTCACCGTTTGGACAGGGGATCTATGCCCATTCCATGATGGTAATGCTGGAGAATGCCTACTCAGGTGATCTTGATGCGGATGACAAAATAACTGCTCCACCTTTACCTGTAAAGCTGGACGCGTATTGTTACGACAACGGCGTATTGATTGATATAGCAACGATCAAATTAAAGAAGGGGTGGGAGGTCGATCCCTCCTGGGAGCCAGATGATGGAACCAGCACCCGGGCAAATTATACCAGGGTACCCATGCTGATCAGCCAGACCCCCGGAAGTACCATCAGTATCAGTTTTAAGGGAAATGCGGTGGGAATTGCAGTGGCCGCCGGGCAGGATGCCGGTACTATTGAATTCAGGATAGACAAAGGAAACTGGCAATTACAGAATTTGTTTACCCGCTGGAGCGAGCATTTGCATTTGCCCTGGTATTATACTCTGGCAAGCGGATTGCCCCCCGGTGACCACCAATTGGAATTACGTATCAGTGAGCAGAAGCATGAGCGCAGTAGCGGACATGCCTGCCGCATCCGGTACTTTTTTGTGAATGGAAATTAAAATAATTAGGCTATTTCGGCGAGCAATAGCCGGGTGATTTCAGGGTCAATAAAGTACCACCAAAAGTCCCGCCCTATTTCTCCAGTTTTAAAACCGCGAATTTTCCTTTATTCCATCCATGAACCAGCAAATAAAGATGTTTGGATCCGTTTTCTTCCACGAAATGAGGCCATACATGATGAATGTTGGTTAAAACCGGGATATCCAAATCACCGGGAATAATGGTGGATACCAGTTCTTCGCCGGTGTGTGCATAGATTGGGGCAGATTTCTGCTCGTTGATGGGAGACAAAGCATTAAAGAAGAAGTGCTCGGTTTTAAAAGAGACATTGCAAACCAGGCTGCCTTCCGGGATGTTATCAAATGTTTCCACGAACTTACCTTTCCTGGTAAACTTCACTACCTGACCAGCTGCTCGATTGGCTACCAGGATGTGATTATCATGCGCCAAAACGCCGTGTGCGGTCTGGAATTGGCCGGGATTATCACCCTTGCCACCCCAGGCGAGTTTTCCCCAACTCCAAACGCCATCTTTCTCTTTTATGGTCAGCACAAAATCACCTTTGGAATAACCATGGGCTACATAAATAGTGCCTTTCAAATAGGTTACATCGGTTACTCCAAAATTGCTGTCTTCCAATGAGTAAAATTCATTCGCGGGTGCGAAGTCGAATTCGCTGCCGGTTGGCTTCAAAATTTCACTGACGATGGTTCCGTCCAGTGTCAAAACCAATACTCTTTTACCTTCCTGCGCTACGGCAAGGTGCTTTACACCCTTGTGAATAAAGAAAACGATGCCATGAATATTATCCTTCAGGCGTTCGTCCGTGCCAATCCTGGTCCAATTTTTAAGATCCGGGCTAATAGAACAAAGTCCATATCCGGGAATTCCGGTATATACAATATTGGTTTCAGGGTCTTCATTAAAACCACCGTGCATAGCCGGTTCAAACTCCACCGCATCTTTGGGAAACGCAGCAGTTAGATCCTGGTCCCAGGAAAAAACGAATTCACCCTGTCCGGTTACCAGTTTTGCCAGTTTGCTGTTTTGATCAATTTGCTGGTGCGCATGCTGGTGATTATGAGCAATGCTGGCATGCTCAGCTGCATGATGTGTGTGATCGTGGTTGTGTGAAGTTTGTGCCCATAAAGTGCATGAAAACCCAATCATGGAGAGAATGGAAAATAACTTAGTAGTGGTCATGTTCATTGGATACTATTTTTTTCGAAAGATAAACATTCCAAATTAAACAGCAATTCAAGTGTCTCACAATGAGTAATCATCTCGAACAGAAAAATTAGTTTTGATTCTTCTTGCTGGTTCACTCAAATGTTTATCTTTAAAACCCTGCTGTCGAATGTTACCTAGTTTGGTTATATGGGCAGTATGGATCCATTAACCAAATAAACAATCATGTCTGAAATTCTAGAAGCATTAACCAAACAGTTCGGAGGAGACGTTTTGAGCTCCATAAGCAATCAGACCGGGGTAGACAAAAGTCAAGCCGGATCAGTATTAGGAGCAGCCCTGCCTATTCTGGTGGGTGCACTGGCCAAAAACACTTCACAAAGCCAGGGTGCTGAAGCATTGCATCGGGCGCTGGCCAAAGATCATAGCGGTAGTATTCTGGACAATCCTGGAGGGTTTATTCAAAATGCAACAGCCGGACCAGGCGCTGGCATATTAGGGCATGTACTGGGGGGACGTCGTTCGGTAGTGGAAAGCGCCATCAGTAAACAAA
>BQJT01000010.1 GCA_021604845.1 Cyclobacteriaceae bacterium | reverse complement strand
CAACGATCGCTGCCATAATTGGAAATCCCACTCCCGGGGTTTGGAGCTCAAAGTAAATACCTCCAACAATAATCAAAATAAGAATGCCACTTATCACCGGGTTTAGAAAAAACGCAATAATCCTTTCTACACGATCTTTTTGATAACGGTATACAGTATAATCCTTAAGATTCTGCCGTTCTATTATTTCTTCAACACTTTCTACCTCAGCTTCACAAAATCCATGTTTTAGTGCTTCGCTGGTGGAGAATGTTATGACTTCTCCCTTTTCTGAAATTCCAGGGACTTCAAGATCTTCATCGACCATAGCTTCTGCAATCTTAGGGTCGCGACCAGTGGCTTCTGCAGTTGATCGCATGATGGACCGCATATAAGACTGGTATTTATCCGGTGCCGCTGTACCGTCGGCGGTGACCACGGTTGCGGCTCCAATACGAGCGCCGGAAGTCATAAAAATGCTATCACACGCTATTGATATAAGTGCTCCGGCAGATGCTGCATCTTTATTAATAAACACATAGATTGGGATGGGAAGTTCAAGAATGGCGGTGCTAATATCATCGGCATCGTTTAAGGCACCTCCGGGAGTATCCATGTCTATTATGACAAGTTTTGCATTGACATTTTGTGCCTCCGCAAAAGCCAGCTCCACATAACGGTTCATTCGTGGATCAATAACATCGCGGATCTCCATCACCAACACCGTATCGGAAGGGGAGGATCCAAACACCAGTGCCGCTTGCAAGCAAAGGAAGAATCCAATTAGCAGTTGTTTCACTTAAGAAGTTTTACCATTTAAAATTAACTATAAACCGCTGATATACATAAAATAAAAGCATATTTGCTCCGTTTTTGAAAGTAAATGTTTAAAATACTTGTTGCACAATAATTGCAATTTTTGATCAAACGGAAGATCTTTGAGTATGGAATATAAGGGTTTATTTATGGCAATGATAATTTGGGTATTGCCGCTGTTTATTTCTCACGCTTCTGAAGCGGATTCCATAGGGGTTGAGAGTAAGGATGATCAGATTTATGTACTACACCGGGTAGAAGCAAAAGAAACCCTGTATTCTCTCTCACGCCGATATGGAGCAACGATTGCGTCCATCGTAGAGAATAATCAGATAACCGCAAATAACCTGACAGTGGGTGAAATTTTAAGAATTCCATGGTTGGGTCCAATAACTCATCTGGTGAGAACAGGTGAAACACTTTATTCAATTTCCAGGTTGTACGGCACTTCGGTCGCAGAAATAAAGGCTCTGAATAATCTGGATGCCAATGAATTGGAAATCGGTAAAGTTTTAACGGTGGTTCGGGACCAGAAGCCCCGCCTGGCAACCCGGGATGGGATTGAAAATGCGTCAAAGCATGTTGTGGAGCCATTGGAAACTTTATACAGCATATCACAAAAGTATGAAGTCAGTTTGGAAGAGATAAAACAATGGAACCAGCTGACGGATAATAGTCTGCGAATAGGGGATACCTTATACTTAAGGGTCCCTGAAAAAACGGTAATTGAAGCGATTGAGAATACTCCTGTGGAAACTCAATCCGCTAGACCCGAGACTGTAGTCAGCAGACCTGTAACAATAGTCAACAATCCGCAAAATGACCTGGCACCGGTAACAGAGCAAGGGATCGCAGCGGTAATTGATGGTTCAACGGATACCAAAAAATACCTGGCTCTACATCCTTCAGCCCCCGTAGGAACAATAATGAGAGTAAGGAATGAGATGACCAACCTTAGTGTTTTTGTGCGGGTAGTAGGAAAACTGCCAGCGACAGGATCGAACAACAACGTTTTGATCCGGCTATCGGAGGCGGCACAGTCAGCCCTGGGAGCATTGGATGAAAGATTCAGGGTTGAACTTTCCTATGTACCCAACCAATGAACCAGTTAGCACTGAAGGATTACCTTGATCAAAAATACCTAAAGTATAATAATACTTCGTTTATCCTTAATGATCCCATCAGCATTCCCCATAGATTTAGCAAAAAGCAGGATATCGAAATTTCGGGATTCTGGATGGCAGTACTGGCCTGGGGTCAGCGAAAAACCATTATAAACAAAGGTGTCGAATTGATGCACCTAATGGATAATGCCCCGTTCGATTTTGTGACTAATCATTCGGACCGGGACCTTAAAAGGCTTATAGAGTTCAAGCACAGGACCTTCAACAGTACGGATACCCTGTATTTTATAGATTTCTTTAAAAGGTTCTACCAACGACATCAGTCTTTGGAAGAGGCTTTTATAACCGGTGATGCCAGGGATCACGATATGAAAACCATATTAAGCAGGTTTCATAAGTTCTTCTTTGATTCGGAATATGCACCAGGTCGCACAAGAAAGCATGTGGCCACTCCTGATCGAAATTCGGCCTGTAAAAGAATAAATATGTTTTTACGATGGATGGTAAGGAAGGATGTGTATGGAGTGGATTTTGGTCTATGGGACAAAATAAAATCAAGTCAGCTGATTTGCCCTTGTGATGTACATGTGGAACGAACGGCGCGAAGATTGGGTCTGGTAAAAAGAAAGCAGACTGACTGGAAAATGGCAGTTGAGTTAACCGAGAATCTCAGAAAATTCGATCAGGAGGACCCTGTTAAATACGATTTTGCCTTGTTTGGGCTAAGTGGAATAAATTAGCCCGCACTCCATGCGCTGGGTTGCTTACGCCACGCTTCAAGTGTCTCCAACTGTGTACGGGTTACAATTCCGGTCTCTGCTGCATAGTCGATAAGATGCTGGTAATTGCTTAGACTGAACCAGGGTACATTGGCGTCCTCAAAATTTTTAATGGCTATATCAAATCCATAGTTGAAAATAGAAGCTAAGCCCAGCACTTCTACATCCACGTTTCTGAGTGCCTCAACCGCCCTTAATGAGCTTCCGCCAGTCGAAATCAGATCTTCTACTAAAACTACCCGCTGATTAGATTGGTAATGACCTTCAATTAAATTTTCCAATCCATGACCTTTGGGTTTTGACCGTACATACAGGAAAGGCAAGTTTAAAATATCCGCTACCAAAGCACCCTGAGGGATTCCTGCGGTAGCCACTCCGGCAATTGCCTGGCAATCCGGGAATTTTAATTGTATTCTCTCCGCCAGACTATTTTTAATAAAGGTTCTGATTTTGGGATACCCCAGAGATTTTCGATTATCACAGTAAATGGGTGATTTCCATCCCGAAGCCCAAATAAAAGGGTGTTGCAGGTTTAACTTAACCGCTTGGATCTCTAAAAGTAAGGAAGCTACCTTCCTGGCTGTATTTTGGTCCCTGGTGGCAAAAGTCATAGTGGTGAAATTACTATTTTATTTAATAAAAAAACCTTACCCTTGCTTGTTGTTAGACACTAATTGTTTATTCCTTTGTACAGATTTTTTTATTATTGAATATGAAGCTATTTGTAAATAGCATTCCAGTCCGCATACAACAACTTAGCAAGGGGGTCAAGATTTCCAAGTATGATGTTATTGTAAATGGTGGCAATAAGAATATCTATGTTGGGATGTTATTGGGAGACGTACTAATAAATGATGCTTCCCTCGCCCAGATTGATCGAATGTTCAAACTGATGCGCCGCAAGCGGTTGCTGAAACTCCGGTCTGTTACGTTCACTGTGGATGACCGGGAGTCAGCCAGGCATTTTGTAAAGAACCGGTTTAAGATAATCAGGGCGGCAGGCGGGATAGTTAGCAAACAGGATGACGTGCTGATGATATACCGTTTGAATCGCTGGGATCTGCCAAAAGGTAAAATTGAAAAAGATGAGACTCCGGTACTTGGGGCTCAGAGAGAAGTTGAGGAAGAATGCAATATTCAGGTAAGTATCACCGGGAAAATTTGTTCTACCTGGCATAGTTATTCTTTAAACGGCAAGAACGTATTAAAGAAAACCTGCTGGTATGCCATGAAGTGTATCGATGATAGTGAAATGAAGCCGCAAATAACGGAGGATATTCAGGCGGTAGAATGGAAAAATCCGGATGCGCTAAAAGAAGCCCTCTTTAATACATATCCCTCAATAAGGTATGTGGTAAAACGATACCAGTCGAATCAGGGTGCTTTTAGCTCAATTGGTACGGAAGGAAATTCTTGATGTCGCCTCCGTACTTGTGCACTTCACGAATGATGGAGCTACTAATTGAAGCGTACTGTGGAGAGGTAATAAGGAAAACCGTCTCCAGTTCCTGATTTAGATATCTGTTTACCTGGGAAATACTGTTTTCATACTCAAAGTCAGTGGTATTTCTGAGACCACGTAAAAGATAGTTCGCACCGTAATCCTTGGCCAATTCCGCAGTAAGCTGATCATAAATCATTACCGTGACCCTGGGTTCATTGGTAAAGGCAGACTCGATGCTTTGTTTCATCTGAACAACCTGAAAATAACGTATTTTTTGGCTGTTGTGTCCGATGGCTATTACCACCTCATCAAATATATCCAAACCACGGCATACAATATCGTGGTGCCCGTTGGTATAGGGATCGAACGATCCGGGGAATATAGCAATTTTGTTCATGCGTTATTCGCAATAATAAAGACCGAACAAATCGAAATACTGATGTTCGTCTATCTCATCAAATTCAAAACTGAACTTTAAACCGGATGGTCGTTTGCCAAAAGATACATTTCTAATGTATTTATAGAGGATTTTGAAATACTCCGACTGGTTATTCACATTTCCCCATAATTGGACCTTGCTTACATTAGCGTCCAGTCCAAGTTGGTTCATAACCACCATCACATAGTTTAAGAGTTCTTCGGGAGAATGATAATTAAATTGGTTGCAATAAAGAAGTTTATCGTTTTCATGAACCAATATTTCGGTGGAATCAATATTGATAAACAGCGACATCGATTTTTGCCTGCTGGCATCCTGTTGGCGCGGCACGCCTTCAATAAGAGCACTACTGTGATGGATCAAATGCAAGTTGATGTTGGGATACTGATCTTTAAACCAACTTATTATTTTCTTGTTAGCGGCAAACACGTTGACCATTTTGCCGGTATTGTGCTTGAAATAGTAGTGCCCCTCTTCAGCATCCAGTTGGCAGTTCATTTTTAAGTACTCTGAGAGGGTGTTCTTCTCAAATAAATGATTAGGCACCAGAACCGATTTGGGGCCCAGAAAAGCCAGCTTTACGGAACTCCAAAAGCCTGCATTCAACAAATGATGCGTCTCAAAGATGACTTTTAAAGTATCAACTATTTCATCAGGCTGATCATTACTGCCGATAAGGTAGTCTTCCAGTAACAGACAGCTACTGGATTTTGTATCAAGTATGCAGAATTTAAAATGTTGCTTGCCCAGCAAAAAGTACAAGCTGTACTGACTCAGGTGGTCTACATTAAACTTGTTGCTTTTTACTTTCCGAACTAGATGATAATCTACCACACTGGAAGGTACCAATTATTCCCAATTTCCGGCTGTTGTAACATCAGTTCGGCTTCCAAACCTTAGAGGTTTTCGGTTTTTAATTTCATTATCCTCAAGCCGGGTAGGATCAACAGGGTCCGGATCAACCACTTCAATTACATCTATCATCACCCCACTTTTGTTGATTTTATCTGCCCAGATTTTAAATTGCTTATCCGAGTCGGGAACATTAGGAAGGCTGCTGGGTTCAAAATCGCTTGAAAACAAGGAGTCTTTTACAGGCACAGATCCTAATGTATCGATTTCAACATAAATACTATCGGCGCCATAGTCCAACCGGATGATGGTTTCTTTTCGTTCGGTAATATAGATGGCACCAGTATCAACAAAGCTTATTAACTTGTTCCAATCGCTGGTAAATGCCCCGTTGGCGGCCTGATAGGCGATTTCCGCATCCCGAATTTGCATTAACTTATTGATTACTTTTGCTTCAACCGCTTTTATCACCTTTTCTTGTTCGATATCATTAGCGATGCTGGTGACAAGAAAATAAGCCAATCCTATGCTGACCAGGTAGAATACAACCGTTAGTATCTTGGTAATGTTCATTTCACTGCAAGTTTAGTTATTACTGAGTGATCGGGCAAAGTTGCTATCAATCAGAACGCTATTTTATGTAATTATTTCCAATTTTGGAAATACCCCTTCAAATTTAAAAGCTGCTCCGGACGCTTAATTTTATTGAAAGATGGATGTAATTGGGGTCCCTTGTGTTTTGCGATATCATCGGAATTGAAGTACTGTACCCGATCAATAATTTGCTGATCAGGCTTCATTTCCGGATCGATACCTGTTTTAAGCTCGCCACCAATTTGCTCCACTTTGAAGAATAACTCCAATGCGTGTAGAGGTATTTGGTGAAATTCATGAATAAAAATCAATTCTCCAACTGCGATTGAAAGACCGGTTTCTTCCTGAAATTCGTTTATAAGCGTTTCCGAGGCTGACATACCAAACGACATGCCGCCGCCAGGAGGCGCCCAAAAATAGCCCATTGAGGACAATCCCTGATGCCGAACCATTAATACGCCTTGCTGGTTTACCAGAATTCCGCAAATCCGGACTCTCAGCTTACCTCCAAAGTTTTCAATAATTTCTTCCCGCATTTGTTACACCCTTAGTAAACTTATTTATGTTTGGGATACTATTCAGTTAATTATAGCCCAAACATACAAACATGGGAAAAGAATTTCTGCTTTGAAGACTCTTAATCCGGATTTCCTTAATAGGGTAAAAAATTATTTACAGCATCAGCATTTCATGAAGCTGGTAGGATTTCAATTAATTGACATTGAACCAGGCCGAACATTTGGGGCATTGGACTTGAAGCCCGACCACCTGCAGCAGACCGGTTTGGTCCACGGTGGGGTAACTGCAACACTGGCTGATATTGTTTGTGGGTTTGCCGCTTATACTCTGGTATACCCGGAGCAACATGTAGTTACCGCTGATCTTCAGATTAGTTACCTCAGACCTGGCCTGGGTACCAGGCTCGAGGCGGAGGGCAAGGTGCTAAAATCTGGAGAAAAGATATGTTTTTGTGAATCAGAAGTCTGGGCCATTAACCAGCAGTCCAGGGAACTGATTGCCAAAGCCCGTGCAGTAATGGCGGTAGTGTCTTCTCAGAAAAAAGTATAAGTGTCCAGCGCGGCAGAAATTTTAGCCAGTAAGTTCCCTTATGAACCAACTCAGGATCAGTGGAGGTTTTTTGAGGCTGCTGAACAGTTCGTTTTATCCGCTGATCCCAGAATAACGCTACTACTTAAGGGGTATGCTGGAACCGGCAAGACAACCCTGGTGGGCGTGTTGGTTAAAGTATTTCCCTCATTTGGGTTTAAAGTAAAATTGCTAGCTCCTACCGGAAGGGCCGCCAAGGTCTTGGCTCGATATAGCCGAAAATCAGCATTTACCATTCACAAGGTAATTTATCAATTGCGGGACAAGAATGCCAGTGGGGGATTATTCAAGTTAAAAAAGAATTACTCCAAAAACACAATCTTTATTGTCGATGAGGCCTCGATGATATCAGAAGGGTCATTTGGAAATAAAGTGCTCTCGGATTTAGTAAAATATGTATTTCAAAACGAAAACAACAAGCTGCTACTGATCGGAGATAATGCTCAGCTACCGCCGGTTGGCCAGTCAACCAGCCTTGCTTTGTCTGAAGAGCATTTGAATCAGCGTTATGGTTTGTCCCTGATTTCACTTGAATTGAATCAGGTAATGAGGCAATCTTTGGGCTCCGGGATCCTGGTAAATGCCAATTCCATTCGCATGGAAATGCAGAACCATTCGCCCAATGTTAAGTTCTCACTTAAACTTCCGGATATATTTAGGATGAGCGGGGAAAGGTTAGAAGATGGTTTAAGATACGCCTATGATAAATATGGGACCGGGGATACCGCGGTAATCTGTCGATCTAATAAAAATGCAGTTTATTACAATAGAAATATTAGACATACACTGTTTTATTTCGAGGAAGAACTGGAAGCAGGCGACCAAATAATGATTGTAAGGAACAATTACTTTTACAAACCGGACCAATCACCGATGGGATTTCTAGCCAATGGAGAATTTGCAGAAGTACGAAAAATAGTAGACCTGGAAGAAAGGTATGGTTTGAGATTCGCCGATATTGAGATTCAACTGCAGGATGATCCATCCAATCAGACGTTGCCCGTTAAAGTCATTCTGGATACACTTCATTCCGATCATCCTTCTTTAACTGACGACCAATATAAGAAACTAATGGACCAGGTAACTGCAGATTATTTAGCAAACAGCAAAAAAAGTGAGATAAGGGAAGCTCTAAAAAATGACCCGTATCTACAGGCATTACAAATAAAGTTTGCCTACGCATTAACTTGTCATAAATCTCAGGGGGGACAATGGAAAGCCATCTTCCTGGATAAAGGATATGTATCACAGGCACAACAGGATGTGGACTTTTTACGTTGGTTATATACAGGAATGACCAGGGCAACAGATGAGTTGTTTCTGGTTAATTTCGATGATAGTTTTTTTGGCGGTTAGGCAGGGTTTTTGTAGGAATTAGCTGAAAATCATAAATTTGCATATTGAAAAGATAAAACAACTAAAGTCATGACTGGAAAATTTTTTACTTTATCCCTTTTATTTGCAGTACTAGTACTAACCGGTAGCGCTCAGGCCCAGGAATCTGTGGACGGCGCAGAAATCACTTTTGCGGAGAATGCCAAAAACTTTGGTGATATAACCCAGGGCGATGTGGTTGAGCATACTTTTAAGTTTGAAAACACCGGTAATCAACCATTGATCATCTCAAATGTTCTGGTAACCTGTGGTTGTACAGCTACCAATTGGCCCAGAGATCCAATTCTTGCCGGAAAGTCGTCGGAAATTACCGTTCGGTTCGACAGTAAGGGAAAAAACGGGGCTCAGAATAAAATAATTACTGTTGTTTCGAACGCAGTAAATCCCCGGGAAAAGGTGAGCATTAAAAGCAATGTTTTGCCCAAAAAGAAGGATGGAGCCTAGTTAAAAAGTAAATGAAACATAAAAAACCCTGTCATCGATAGGGTTTTTTTATGTGGATTTTAGAACAGCTGCTGTCAGCAATATCCACCCTGTGATAAACAAAAGCCCCCCAAAAGGAGTTACCATTCCCCATTTAGGATTTCCAGACAAACAAAGTAGATACAGTGATCCGGAAAATAAAAAGATTCCAGCAAGTTGCGTTCCGGCAGCGTAGTGCATGAACTTGTGTGGTATATTGAACATCAGCCCGCCGATAATTAATAGTGCTAAACTATGATAGAACTGGTAGGCCACCGCAGTGTTAAAGGTATCCAATCGTCCACTGGCTTCAAGCATATCTTTCAATGCATGAGCTCCAAATGCTCCGATTGCTACAGATAAACCTGCGGATATAGCACCTGTTATCAGTATGAGTTTCTGCATGTCAGTTTAATTATGTGCCAAATCAGATTACAAATTACGAAATCAAATAATTAAGTAATCAGGTAGGCTTTAATCTCGCGCTCCGAAAATATCGCTGCCTATTCTAATCATGGTGCTCCCTTCTTCAATGGCAATCTGATAGTCGTTGCTCATTCCCATGGAAATCTCCCGGAATTCAAAGTTATCCGAAGTTGGCATCAACCGAATAGTCTCGAACAATGTTTTTAATGTTTTAAATTCAGAGCGAATGAGCTGTTGATCGCTGGTAAATGTAGCCATACCCATCAATCCACAAATTTTCAGATGTTCTAAATGGTCAAATTGACCCAGTTTAACTGCTTCCAGCAGTTCTTCACCATCAAAACCGAATTTACTGGATTCTTTTGCAATATGAACCTGCAGAAGACAGTGTATTGTTCGTCCATTTCTTTCCGCATGTTTGTCAATTTCGCTGGCCAGTTTTATTGAATCCACTGCATGTATCATGCTCACAAATGGAGCAATCATTTTCACTTTTTTAGTCTGTAGGTGACCAATCATGTGCCATTCAATGTCTTCCGGAAGAGATTGATGCTTCTCTTTCAGTTCCTGGACCCTATTTTCACCGAATCGCTTGAAACCAGCCTGATATGCTTCCATAATGGCACCCGGAGATTTTGTTTTAGACACTGCCACCAGACGGCAGCCTGTGCCGGTAAGTATCTGGTTGAAATATTCAATGTTGGCAGCAATTGACATTAATTAGTCCTCCAGGATATTGTTGACAAATGTGGATTTAGTGAGCAGCCAGATCAATAAAAAAAGCACACCCCATGTCAGGTACACGGTATAAAAATCGGTGGTATTACTAAAACGGGATTCTTTAATTTCTACTTTCTCGTACTCGTCAATTTCCTGAAAGACCTGCTCTAGTGCCTGCTCGTTAGAAACCCTGTAAAATTTACCATCGCCGATATCGGCTATTTGCCTCAGGGTTGTTTCATCCAGTGAACTTTGAACGTAATTTGTCCTCCCGAACAAGTCTTTACCCCAGGGTACCTGACCTTCTTTTCCAATTCCAATAGTATACATTTTGATTTCGAAAGCGCTGGCTAACTCCGCCGCGGTAATTGGATCAATATTACCTGCAGTGTTATCTCCATCACTCAACAGGATCAACACTTTGGATTTTGAGTCGGATTCACGCATACGGTTTGTGGCCACCGCCAGGGCACTGCCAATGGCTGTTCCACGGTTCTCTATGTTTTCGAAACTGATATCATCAATATAGGTGAACAGCAGATCATAATCCGTGGTAAGGGGTGCCAGGGAGTAGGCATCACCCGAGAAAATTACCAGCCCGATTCTATCCTGAAACCGACCCTTTATAAATTTGCGGCCAACCTCTTTGGCTGCCTCCAGCCGATTTGGTTTAAAATCTTCTATCTGCATGGATTGGGAGATATCGATAATTAACATAATATCTATTCCTTCAGACCATTGTTCGACTTCTTCATTGGTTTTTTGAGGCCTTGCAAGTGCTGTAAGTAACAAGGTCATTACTATTAGCATTAAACCTGGTGGAATAAATCTCAGCAAACTGCTAACCTGCCACTTAAGTTGATCATCCGGAAATGCAGATGGCAGCTTTTGCCGAAACTTATAATATATTAACCAACGAATAACCAGCAACAGTGGAATCAACGGGATCAGGTACAGCCATACCGGGTATTCCCAATCAAAACTTCTGAGTGTTTCCGGATTGAACCACTCAATATTGAACCAATTGCTTACTTCAAGAAACTCGTCAAGCATGCTTTAACTCATCAATTTTTCGTGCAAATCGATCAATTCCAAACTCTTTCAATCGGGTAAGCGAATCCTTTATATCGGATTTGTTAAACTGACCATAGATATTTGAATCAATCAGTCGCAGGGTATCGGTAAACTCCTGGTTTTGTTCAAGAGTCACGATTTCTCTGGTGGTTAGTTTTGTATAAGGCATCCCTTCTAATCTTTCAAGATATGCCTTCCAGAAAGCCAACAGATGTTCTGCTTTATCTGATGATTCAAGACCTTCACTCTGCAGTGCTTTAAACCGTTCGAGAAACTTAATATGCGCTTTCCGCAAGCGGTATAATGTAAACCTTCTGCGAATTTCCTTACCAAAGAATACCGCCACCAGGATTGCGATAATAGCCAAAATTCCCAGCGCTATCAGTAGATAGGGATAATTAAATGCCTTGTTAACATTTTGATAATCAATTGTTTCTTGGACACCTAAAGAATCAATGTTGGTGGTGATCATTTGTTGCAAGAACACATTATCCGGGTTCGAATCAATTCTGGTGGAATCTCCATCGGTAATCACAAATATCGGAAGTGCCAGCTGCTGTATTGAATCAAGCTCAAATGTAGTGAGCTCATACACCACGCTGTCGCTGCTTTTTGAAATATCCGAGGTGGTACTCAGGAAACTTTTTCCAATGTATTCGAATGGCTGAAAATTAAAACTGGAATCAGGAAAAAGCACCTCCATCCCTCTTGGGTAATCAATCACCATAGTAAAATGCACATGCTCACCGATTCGGATAGTGTCCTTTGAAAAATATGCCCTTGGCTTTATTTCCTGAGCGGATGAGTCAAAGGCCATTGCAGTTAAAGCGCCAAATAGTAGTAATAGCTTATGCACTTTTTACTTTGCTTTTATTCCTAAGTTTAAAAAGCTTGATAAGCATAGGCACATAATTTTCCTGGGTATTAATGCTGAGGTAGTTAACCTGGTGTTTTTTACAGAATCCCTGTAATTCGTGTTGGTTGCCGCCAAAAGTGTCCCTAAGTTTCTGCCGAAAGGAAGGAGAAGAAGTGTTTATCCAGTGGGTTTTTCCGGTTTCCTTGTCATACAATGGAATGATACCCAGCTTTGGCAGGTTGGATTCTCTGTTATCAAATAAATGAATGATTACCAGGTCGTGTTTTTTAGATAATGCCTTTAGGTTTTTCCAGTAGTCAGTGTCAATGAAGTCAGAAATAAGGATCATTACACTCCTTCTCTTGACCAGGTTGAGTGCAAATGCCAGCGCTTTATTGATATTTGTTTTCCGTGAGTTGGGAATATACTCAAAAAGGCTGGTGATGATCTGGTAGGCATGCTTACTGCCTTTGGCGGGCTTTATATAGATCTCCCTCTGGTCAGTAAAACCAATAAGTCCTACCTGGCTGGATTCTTTTACCGCGGACAGTGTTAGCACTCCGCAAATTTCCTTGGCGATGTCTATCTTTTGACTTCCTAAAGTTCCAATTTCCTGACTGGCGCTTAGGTCCAGGATAAAGAAAACAGTTTGCTCCTTTTCTTCCTTAAACGTTTTTACGAAGGTACCATGACCTTTTGCAGTAACGTTCCAGTCAATGGTCCTAATGTCATCTCCATATTGATAGGCTCTTACGTCATCAAACTCAATTCCTGATCCTTTGAAAATAGAGTGAAAATTACCCTGCATTTGTGAGGTAATAGCTTTTCTTATCTCTATCTCGTATCGCCTTAATTTGTTGAGAAGTTCCCTCATGCAGAAATGGTCCAAAGTTTAAAATTAGAACATATTTAAGTAATTTTCACCGTGAAAAAGTATTTTTTGGTACTGTTGATGGCTTTGGCCTGTTCCGATGATGTGATTGAAAAACCGGAAAATCTCATGACCAAAGGGCAAATGACTGCCTTCCTCATTGATTCGCATCTGATAGAGGGAAACCTGCAAACTATTAAAATTGATCAGGACTCTCTGGAAAAAATATTCTATACTCTCGAGAAGGATTTGTATAAGAAGCATAAAATCGATTCTGAGCAATTTATGCTGAGCTATCACTACTACCTGCACCAGACCAACGAGCTTAGTGAAATATACGATGCAGTGATCGATAGTTTAAGCCTTCAGGAGAAAATGATAAACAGCGCTCAATAGTTTGAAGCATGCAATTGTTCCCATCCAATATTGAATCCAAACTCGGATTCACCAAGATCAGAGCTTTGATTGAGACTAATTGTGCCAGTCAATTGGGAAGGGAGTGTGTAGAAGCAATGGAAGCGCAGGATAGTTTTGCTGGCATCCGTGAACTTTTAGCGGCTACTTCGGAGATGAAGGCACAGTTAGAATCCGGAGATTCTTTTCCGGAAATTGCGGCATTCAAGTTAGCCGAAGAGCTGAAAAAATGCGCTGTTGCCGGGTATTTCATGTCGGGAGAGGATTTGTTCGAATTGAAGTTGAACCTGGAAATTGCCAGTCAAATCCATCGGTTTTTTTTACGAAATAATACGGATTACCCCGTATTGAGTTCCTGGTCCAGGGCGGTTGAGATACCGAAGGGCCTGGTAGATAGCTTAACCCAGGTATTCGACAAAGATGGTTCCGTTAAAGACGGTGCCAGCAGCCGCCTAAAGAAGTTAAGACAGGAAATCAAAGCCAGGGAAAGCAGCACCCGTCGAGCGCTTGATACTATATTAAAATTGGCCAGGGAAAAGGGGTACTCGGAAAAAGAAAGCGGGCTGACCATCAAAGATGGCAGGTTGGTTATTCCGATACTTGCTGAACACAAACGCCGTATCAAAGGTTTGGTGGTGGATGAGTCTACCACAGGCAAGACAGTATACCTTGAACCAATTCAGATATTTGAGAAAAATAATGAGGTCCGGGAATTGCGTTTTGCGGAGAATCGTGAAATAATAGCTATTCTAACCGCACTAACCGTACAGGTTGCCGCCGAAAAAGAAAACTTAATGAGCGTTGAAGTATTTCTTGGAACCGCGGATTTTACAAGGGCAAAAGCAAAAGTTGCTGTCGAAATGAGCGCCTGTATGCCCGGAATTACTGAATCCAGTGATTTCAGGTTAATCAAAGCATATCATCCTATGCTGTTTTTATCAAATAAAAACACCGGTACACCCGCAGTACCTTTGGATTTAGAGCTTAACCATTCGCAACGGTTAATGGTTATTTCAGGCCCTAATGCAGGAGGTAAATCCGTGGCTATTAAAACGGTTGGACTGTTACAGTTAATGTTACAATCCGGAATGTTAGTTCCTGTTGACGAGAGGTCGTCAATGGGATGTTTCAAAGAGCTGTTTATAGACATTGGAGATGAACAATCCATAGAGAGCGATCTTAGTACCTACAGCAGTCATCTGGGGAATATGAAACATTTATTGGAGCATTGCAGCGAAAGATCGTTATTCCTGATAGATGAGTTTGGGACGGGGACAGAGCCTCAATTTGGAGGAGCTATTGCGGAATCAATTCTAAGTTCTCTGGTGGAAAAACATGCCAGAGGATTAGTGACTACCCATTATGGAAACTTAAAGAAATTTGCGGAACAAACCCCCGGAGTAGTTAATGCGGCCATGAGATTTGACTTGAAGCACCTGGCACCAAAATATATCCTTGATGTTGGGAGGCCGGGTAGCAGTTTTGCACTTGAAATTGCCAGGAAGATGGGTCTGCCCGAACACATAATTAGGCAGGCAAAAGAAAAAATAGGACATGATCCGGTCGCGTTCGAAAAACTGGTTAGTGAGTTGGAACAGGAGAAGCAAAAATTGGATCTTCATAATATTGAAAATGAACAGCTTAAAGCTTCTATGGAAGCAGAGAGGTTGGAATACCAACAACAGTTAGCTGAGTTGAAAAGTAGGCAAGGTAAAATAATCAATGATGCCAGGGTTGAAGCCCAGGCACTGTTGGCTGAAGCCAATCAGAGGATCGAAGCCACCATACGCAGTATTAAGGAAAATAAGGCGCAAAAAGCAGTCACCCATAAAGTGCGGAAGGAGCTTAATGAATTTAGAAAAAAGGTTAAGCCGGCCAAAGCTTTAAATCAGGAGCCGGTTAAAATTATTCCTGGACCGATCAGTGCCGGCGACTTGGTTCGCATTAAAGAAAGCCGGGCTCAGGGGGAGGTGCTGAAGGTAACTGAAAAGCATGCCGAAATTCTCATGGGGTCCTTGAAGTCAAAAGTTGCCCTTAACCGGTTGCAGAAGGTTGGCAAGGCTACTGTGAATCCATCGAAGCAAAGCAGAAGCAACATCGATTTGCATCAAAAGCGGACCCAATACTCCACACAATTAGATATAAGAGGGTTTAGAGCCGCCCAGGCGCTCGACGCGGTAATCGCGTTCATAGATGAGGGAATGTTATTGGGCATGACGGATCTACGTATTTTGCACGGTAAAGGTGACGGTATTCTACGATCACTAATACGTGAACAATTACAAGGAGATCCAGCAATTAAGTCCATAGAAGACGAGCAAGTAGAGCGAGGAGGATCAGGTGTTACCCTGGTTAATCTGAAGTAACTAGTTAACTTTCTCCAGGTTAAAAGTATATCCTCCGGTAGTATTGGAAGTTCTTCCCACGGGACTTCCCGACTCGTCTACAGTCAGGGTAATTTGCAAATCCATGTCATTGTTACTGAGGGAGATGTCAAACTCGAATCCATTATCAAGCCTCATAATACGGTTTAAGTTTCCGTCGACATAATCCCAATCCTTGGTGCCGGATTCGAATGCTTCTCCACCTGAATTGGTGATAGTATATTTTTTGTTACTTCCCTCTGCGTCCGCATCGAAGGTAATTGAAAAGTCAGAGAACCTATCATCAGTTATTTCTCCGTCAATTTCCTGAATTACTGTTCCAGGTTCCCATCTACCCAGCAACTTGGTGGTCTGAATCTGCTCCGGGGTTTGCGCAGGGCCTCCGCCATCATCGGTACTACATCCTACAAGTATAAAAACCACTCCAGTGAGCAGGAAGAGGTAAAATTTACTTATTGCGTTCATATCTCGTCGAAAAAATAAAGTCAATTATAGTCAAAAAACGATTTAGTTTAAAGTTTATTCCTTTTTAAAGCCTTTCTATGTAAGAAATGAAGCATTGTTATACTCTCCCGGAATAATCCAATTAATATTTAGGGTTATAAACTGATCACGTGATCACAAAAATCGTACTCACTGGTCTGATTGGAGCTGATAATTAACAATTTATCAGGCCGGAGTTTTTTCATTTCCTGTCGATACCACTGTGTTCCTGCCAGGTCCAAATTGGTGGTGGGTTCATCCAATAGCAGTACGGGTGTCTCTGAAAAAAAACCCATTGCCAGTTTGGCGCGCTGTTTCATACCACTTGAAAACGTGTGCAACGGTTTGTGAGCGGCATGGCTTAGCCCGGCAGATAAAGCAATATCTGGTATGGAATATCCTTTTATTTTCCTTTTCAGAGTAAAATGAAATTTAAGAAATTCGTTGAATGACAACTCTTCCGGAATTTCCATGTAGGGTGCAACAAAGCTGAGGTATTTGTACAGATGGTCCGGCTCCAACTTTTTGTCGTCCAGGAAGTGATCGATGGTTCCCTTGCTACAGGGTATCATACCCGATATGATTTTAAGCAATGTAGTTTTACCGGTCCCATTCGCGCCGGTTATTGCATAGGAGGACCCAAAAGTAAACTGATAGTCCAGTTCTTTAAACAACCAATTCTGATTAAATCGTTTGGATACTTTGTCCAGTACAATTTTCATCTACCGGATTCTGGAATAGCCCCGCATTATTCCCCGATTGGAGTTTCGTATGAAATTAATAATGATGTCACGTTCTTTTGAAGGGCTGAGTTCCAGTTCAATGTAATCCAACGCCTTACTGTTGTTCAGCCCTTTAAGAAAGATATGACGATAAATCTCTTGAATCTCGTTTATTTTCTCATTCTTATACCCTCTACGTCTAAGTCCGACTGAATTTATGCCGCAGTAACTCAAGGGTTTACGAGCTGCTTTGGTAAATGGCGGTACATCCTTACTTACCAATGACCCACCTGACAGCATTACATGGGCGCCAATGTGAACAAATTGATGCACCGCAGATGCACCACCGATGGTTGCAAATTCATCTATTAGCACATGACCTGCTACCTGTGAAGCATTTGCCAATATAACATTATCCATGATTACGCAATCATGTGCCACGTGCGCATAAGCCATAATAAGACAATTCTTTCCTATTACTGTCTTATGCTTATCGACAGTTCCACGGCTAATAGTTACAAATTCCCTTACTATAGTATTGTCTCCAATCTCAGTAGTAGTTTCTTCCCCTTCGTATTTGAGATCCTGGGGTGTTGATGAGATTACAGCTCCGGGAAAAATCTTGCAATTTTTTCCAATTCTGGCACCTTCCATGATGGTCACGTTTGACCCAATCCAGGTCCCCTCCCGAATTACTACATTTTTATCAATGGTAACAAAAGGCTCAATAACAACATTTCTCGCTATTTTTGCCTGGGGGTGGATGTATGCCAGTGGCTGGTTCATGTATCCTTACGAACAATTCGTGCTACCATAGAGCCCTCGCACACAAGCTGATTCCCGACGTATCCTTTGCCGCGCATTTTTGCAATCCCTCTTTTAATAGGAGCCATGAGGTCGCATTGTATTACCAAAGTATCACCGGGTAATACCATTTTCCTAAACTTAAAGTTTTCAACGCCCAAAAACAAGGTCCAGTAGTTTTCAGGATCTGGTACAGTGTTTAAAACCAGGATACCGCCAACCTGTGCCATAGCCTCAATTTGGAGCACACCAGGCATTACAGGGTTTCCTGGAAAGTGCCCCTGAAAGAATGGCTCGTTCATGGTTACATTTTTCACCCCGGCCACACTTTCATCATTGAGGTGGAAAATCTTGTCCACCAGCAGGAATGGGTATCTGTGCGGTAATCTTGCTTCGATTTGTTTAATATCCAACACCGGAGGAAGCTTGGGGTTATACCTGGGCACATTGGTCTCCTGTTCCAACATGGCTTTCTTTAATTTTTTGGCAAAGGCTACATTTGCCGCATGCCCGGGTCTTGCTGCCAGGATCTGGGCTTTGATTGGCCTCCCCACTAAAGCCAAATCACCCACTACATCCAGCAACTTATGCCTGGCAGGTTCGTTTCGATATCTCAGTTCAACATTATTTAGTATCCCTTCTTTTTTCACTTCAACTTTAGGTTTGTTGAAAAGCCTGGCCAGTGATTCCAGTTCATCATCTTTCACCACCCGGTCCACTACTACAATGGCATTGTTTAGATCCCCACCCTTAATCAGGTTATTTGCATGTAGCATCTCCAGTTCATGAAGGAAACAAAATGTTCTACAATCGGCGATATCCCGGTTGAAATCATTTATATCATTTAGGTAGGCATGTTGACTGCCCAGTACCGGAGAATTGTAATCTACCATTACTGTTACCCGAAAGTCATCCAGGGGCAAGGCAGCAATTTCAACGTTTCGGTCCTTTTCGCGGTAAATTATGGCTTCCGGAACTTCAAAAAAGTTTCTCAGGGCATTCTGCTCTTCAGTACCGACCTTTTCCAGTGCATCCGTAAACATCTTGGCACTTCCATCCATAATCGGAGGTTCCGGTCCATCCAGTTGAATAAGTACATTGTCGATTTGAAGCCCTACCAACGCTGCCAGCGTATGCTCAACAGTATTAACCCGGGCTCCGTTTTGTTCTATAGTTGTGCCTCTGGACAGGTCGACCACATTGTCTACATCGGCATCAACAATCGGTTGATCAGGGAGGTCCACTCTTTGAAACTTGATTCCATGATCGACCTTTGCAGGCTGGAAGGTCATATTTGCCTCTACTCCGGTGTGGAGGCCCACACCGGAAACAGTAACCGATTCTTTAATCGTGTGTTGTTTAATATTCATCCTATTTCTCGCTGGGGGGCAAATTTAGTACTTTTTTCTCAAGATCATTAATTCTACCAGCCATATCGGGAAGGTTTTTAAAGTGTGTAAAAGAGCGTTTAAAATTCATGATGTCAATGGCAGGACTTCCAAGTAAAATTGATCCTTCTTTGGTGACTGATTTTGGGATTCCGGCCTGTGCCCCAATAGTTACCCTGTCTGCAATAGCAAGATGCCCGGTAATTCCAGCCTGTCCGGCAATAATACAATTTTTGCCAATTTTTGCAGATCCAGATATTCCCGCTTGAGCTGCAACTGCGGTGTTTTCTCCGATTTCTACATTGTGGGCAATTTGTATCAAGTTGTCCAGTTTAACCCCGGACCTTATCACAGTGGCCTCCAGAGTGCCGCAGTCGATGGTAGTATTTGCGCCAACACGTACATGATCCTCCAGAATTACAATTCCCACCTGAGGAATTGCCTGATAGCTGCCATCTTCTTGCGGAGCAAATCCGAATCCATCACTCCCGATAACCGCTCCGGCGTGGATTACACAATTATTGCCTATAATACAACCTGAGTATATTTTAACCCCGGCAAAGATTATCGAGTTATCACCGATCTTTGCATTATCTCCAATGTAGGCATTGGGATATATCTTTACATTATTTCCAATTGTTGTGTTCTTGCCTATATATGAAAAGGCCCCTCTGTATACGGAATTTCCAACTTCTGCTCCTTCGCCAAGGAAAGCAGGTTCCTCCACGCCCTCTTTGGCTGATTCTGTAAGTTTTTGATATTGTTCAAGTAAAACAGTTAAGCTGCTGTAGGGATCTTCCACTGCAATCAGCACTGGTTCAATAGGCTCTTTTAACTGCAGTTTCCGATTGACTATCACTGCTTCGGCTTTGGTGGTGTAAAGTTGTGGCTCGTATTTAGGGTTATGAAGAAACGAGATTGTGCCAGGACCGGCCTTATCCAACGGTCCTATATTGTTTACTTTCGCTTCGCCATTACCTATAACTTCACCACCGAGAAGTTCTGCCAGTTGATTGATAGTAAATTGCATTGAGAATCAGGGGGTTTGAAAACGTCACAAATTTACACTTTTGGGCCACGTTAGATAATATTTCTTTACAATTTTGCCCAGTGCGGATATATTCGGGAGATCAGAGGCATTAGCAATGTCAATCATTGTTCCATGCTTATTTAAAATACTTATCCCTGAGTTACCGGAAATGTAGGCAGCATTGGTTATCACTCCCTGGCATATCAAAAAATTAAGATCTTCCGGGGAAGTTAGATTGAAGTGTGCTGCTATTTTTTCTTTAAGACTTTCCAGGTTTACTTCAACTGGTTCCAAATGCAGAATAATCTGAAACAGATCACGGGTAAGGAACATTTTACTAATATTGGAAAGTACCGGATCCCGGTGATACTGCCAGGCTTTTATCCCCGACCAAATATCGTAGTCATCTATCTGGCAATAAGCATCCAGCAAATGCAAATCGGTAGCCAGACTTTGCGCCTCTACCGGTTCACGTAAAAATAGTTCAAGATTGGGAGTACAGGGAACTTCTTTATTCTTTTGCATTAAAAACTGTGCCCTTCGAATTAGGGATACCATCATTTTCTCTGCTGCTACCGAGGTTTTATGCAGATATACCTGCCAATACATCAGGCGTCTGGCGTTAAGAAAGTTTTCAATACTGTAAATTCCTTTCTCTTCAACCACCAACTGACCATCTTCAACGTTTAGCATGTTAATGATCCGGTCAGAGCCAATGGTTCCTTCTGATACCCCTGTGAAAAAGCTGTCGCGCTGCAGGTAATCCAATCTGTCAATGTCCAGTTGGCTGGATACCAGTTGATGCAGGAAGGGTTTCGGGTATTTGTTCTGGAATACCTCAATTGCGGTTTGAAGCCTGCCATTAAATATTCTATTGAGGTACTGCATAATAATAACCGTTATTTGTTCGTGATTACCATTAAGCAACAATGTCGACTCAAGTGCATGTGAGAAAGGACCATGACCTATGTCATGTAAGAGAATCGCTGATAACATGGACTCAAACTCATGGTTGTTGATTTCATGACCCTTTTGTCGGAGGTTGCCCAACGCTACACTCATCAGGTGCATGGACCCAAGAGCATGGTGAAACCGGGTGTGCAGGGCTCCGGGATAAACAAAATCGTTCAGACCCATTTGTTTAATTCTGCGTAATCTTTGGAAATAGGGATGAGAAATTATTTCGTAGATCAGTCCATCGGGAATGGTAATAAAACCATAAACAGGGTCATTAATAATTTTTTTCTTCTCCAAGGGGGTTTTATAAGTACCTTTTAAAAGGGTAACTTTAAATAAAGAAAATCGAAAATGCAAAGGTACAATATTTTATGGGCGGATGATGAGATCGATTTACTAAAGCCTCATATTCTGTTTTTAAATAACAAAGGTTATGATGTCACTCCGGTGAACAGCGGTGCCGATGCTATAGAAAAATTTGAGAACGAATATTTTGACATTGTATTTCTGGATGAGAATATGCCGGGCATGTCCGGACTTGAAACTCTGGGTTTAATAAAGGCTAACAAACCCACCATACCTGTGGTAATGATTACCAAGAGTGAAGAGGAATACATCATGGAAGAAGCTATTGGATCTAAAATTGCCGACTACCTGATAAAACCACTGAACCCAAACCAAATTTTGTTATCGGTAAAGAAAATCCTCGACAATAAGCGACTGGTTACGGAAAAAACCAACCTGAATTATCAGCAGGATTTTCGAAACCTTTCCATGGCCTTTAGCGAGCACCTTACCCATTCTGAATGGGTTGATATATACAAAAAATTGGTGTACTGGGAGTTGGAGATAGACAACACAGAAAACAGGAGCATGGCCGAGGTTCTGGAAAATCAGAAAGTTGAAGCTAATGCCAATTTTTCCAAGTTTATCATTGAGAATTACCGGGACTGGTTGAATGATCCTTCAGTGTCTAGACCCTTACTTTCTCATCAACTGATGAAAGAACGGGTTTTCCCTAAATTGAATAAGGACAGACCTTTGTTTTTTATCGTTATAGATAACCTTAGATACGACCAATGGAAAATAATTGAGCCCTCAATTCTGGATTATTTCAACGTGGATGAAGAAGAACTATACTATTCCATTTTACCAACCACCACTGCATATTCAAGGAATGCTATTTTCTCCGGGATGCTTCCATTGGAAATGGCTAAGTTTCACCCGGATATTTGGGTAGGAGAGGACAACGATGAAACCAAGAATAAAAATGAAGAAACATTTCTAGCCAGGCAGATTGCCAAACAACGGTTAGACATTAAACACAGCTACAACAAGGTAATTCATACCAACCAAGGTAAGCAAGTGCTGGACAGCATAAGCAATTTGATGTCGAACGATTTAAATGTAATTGTTTACAACTTCGTTGATATGCTTTCTCATGCCCGAACGGATATGCAAATGATCAGGGAATTGGCGCATGATGAGTCGGCGTACCGATCTATCACAAACTCCTGGTTTATACACTCTCCGCTGCTGGAGACCATTAAAAGAATTTCGGAGAAAGGTGCTGCTATAATAATTACCACTGATCATGGCACAATTAGAGTCAAAAGACCTTTTAAGATCGTCGGTGATAAGAAGACCAATACCAATTTAAGATATAAGCAGGGCAAGAACCTGGGATATGACGGTAAAAATATTTTTGCCATTAGAAAGCCGGAAGAGTTTCACCTGCCTAAATTGAATGTGAGCACTTCGTATGTATTTGCCATGGAAGATAATTTTTTCGCCTATCCTAACAATTATAATTATTACGTTAATTACTATCGGGACACCTTTCAACATGGTGGAGTTTCAATGGAGGAAATGATTATTCCAATAATTTCCTTAACTTCGCGGAATGGTTAATCTTCAGGTGGCTGAGGGACTTTTTATTGCTAAGAATCCTGATGAGTTAAAGCTCCTGGCGCCTAAATTAATTGATTTCGCCGGGGATGATAACATCTGGTTATTCGAAGGTGAGATGGGGGCTGGAAAAACCTCATTGATACAGGCAATTTGCCAGTCATTTGGAGTAGTTGATCAGGTTACAAGCCCCACATATTCATTAGTACAGGAATATCAAGCATCAAATGGTGATACCATATATCACTTTGATTTTTACAGGTTGAACCACCTTCACGAAGCGGTTGAAATAGGTTGTGAAGAGTATTTTGATTCTGGTAATTTATGTTTCCTGGAATGGCCAGGGCTGGTGGCACCACTGATCCCAGCCAAAAACGTGTTGATTACCATTGAGGTACAGGAAGACGGTTTTAGAACCATCAAAATCGCAAGGAATGACTAACGCTGGCAAAGGCAAAGCATCATCGCAGGAAAGCATTTACCCTCAGGAGTCACTTTTAAAAGTTAGTAGCGGGAATACTTCCTTGTCAATAGGAATACCCAAGGAGGTTTCTTTGCAGGAGAACAGAGTTTCCCTTAATCCCGAGGCCGTTGGTTTACTGGTAGACAATGGCCACCAGGTAGTGGTAGAAAGCACTGCCGGACAAAAAGCAAAGTTTACTGACAGGGAGTATAGTGAAGCAGGGGCAAGGATCAGTTATGATACCGAAGAGGTTTTTAAAAGCAGCATTGTGCTTAAAATAGCACCACCTACACCGCAGGAAATAGGTTACCTGGTACCTGGAAAAACCCTGATCTCCGCCCTGCAAATTGGCAGTCAGACAGTAGATTACCTAAAGGCTCTGAATGATAAACGGATCACCGGCATTGCCATCGAACAAATTGAAGATAAGGTAGGTGGATTACCCACTGTACGCGCTATGAGCGAAATCGCTGGTAGTACGGTAATACCCATTGCCACCGAATACTTAAGTAGTGTGAATAACGGCAAAGGTGTGCTGCTAGGGGGCATTACTGGCGTACCACCAACCAAGGTTGTAGTGTTGGGAGCCGGGACTGTGGCAGAATTCGCTGCACGGGCAGCCTTGGGATTGGGCGCACAGATAAAGGTTTTCGACAACCATATTTACAAGTTACGCCGTTTAAAACACGCCCTTGGCCAACAGATCTATACTTCAACCATAGATACTGCCACACTTATCGAATCACTAAAATCTGCAGACGTGGTAATCGGGGCCATTCGTGCCGAAAGAGGAAGAAGCCGTTGTATTGTAACTGAAGAGATGGTTTCCTCCATGAAACCTGATTCAATCGTCATCGATGTCAGTATTGATCAGGGAGGATGCTTTGAAACTTCCAGAGTCACCACTCATAGCAATCCGGTATTTAAAAAGTATGATGTTATTCATTACTGCGTGCCGAATATTGCCTCCAGAGTGGCCAGAACTGCTACCAGTGCATTCAGCCATATATTTACTCCGGTTTTGCTTCAAATCGCAGAGGCAGGATCTATAGAAGATATGATTTTTGCCAATCGTTGGTTTATGAAGGGGGTTTATACTTTTAAAGGAAATATAACTAATGCTGATGTTGGCACAAAATTCAACATGAAATGTAAGGATCTCAGTTTGTTTATTGGAACCAGGTTTTAAAGTTTGGCTAAGCTGGTTTCCAGTGTCCTGATTTTTGCTTCAGCATCTTCTTTTTTCTTCTTTTCATTTTCCACCACCTGGCTGGGAGCGTTATCCACGAATCGTTGATTGTTCAGTTTTTTTTCAACTGCTGAAAGAAAGCCTTTAGTATATTCCAGCTCTTTTTCGAGCTGTTCTTTATCTTGTGCGGGGTCGGAATTTTGGGGAGTTAGCAACAGAAACTCATCGTCTCTCACTACAAACCCACTGCCCGGAACTTGCGGCAGACTATCGCAAATTTCAAGTTCACTGATATTGCCTAGTTTTTTTATGGCGGTCTTATATGACTGGTACAAGTTTTCGGAACCGCTCCTGATATAAAGTCCAATGCTATCGCGCGGCGGAGTTTGCGATTGTGACCGCACGTGACGGATCTGACTAATTACCTCGAAAATCCTATTTACCTGTTTAAGCAACTCGGGATCGAAAGGATTATTTTGCGGCCAATCAGCAATAATAATACAGTCGCTATCATCCCGCTGTCCCAGTTCGTGCCATACCTCTTCTGTAATAAATGGCATAAAGGGGTGAAGTAGCTTCATAAGAGTTTCAAAGAACTCAATAGTCTGCTGGTATGTTTTCCCATCAATTGGCTGCTGATACGCAGGTTTGACCATCTCCAGATACCAGGAACAGAAATCATCCCATACCAGTTTGTAAAGCGTCATTAATGCATCTGAGATGCGGAACTTACTGAAATGGTCTTCGATTTCTGCCTGGGCCTGGTTAGATCTGTGTTTGAACCAGGTTGTGGCCTGATGGTTTTCTTGGTTATCCCCCTGGATTACTTCCCATCCTTTAATTAAACGAAGTGCGTTCCATATCTTATTACTGAAATTTCTTCCCTGCTCGCAAAGCTTTTCATCAAACAGCAGATCGTTTCCGGCGGGAGAGCTAAACAGCATACCTGTCCGAACACCGTCAGCACCATATTGGGCAATTAACTCCAGCGGATCCGGAGAATTGCCCAAAGATTTTGACATTTTTCGCCTTTGTTTGTCGCGTACGATACCTGTAAGGTATACATGCTCAAATGGTTTAGTATCCAGGTATTGGTACCCTGCAATAATCATCCGTGCTACCCAGAAAAACAATATCTCTGGAGCAGTTACTAAATCTTTGGTGGGATAGTAGTATTTGATTTCTTCATTATCTGGGTTTGAGATGCCGTCGAAAACCGCAATAGGCCAAAGCCAGCTTGAAGCCCAGGTGTCAAGTACGTCCTCATCCTGTATCAGATCTTTCAGATTGAGATCAGGGTTATTTTCTTGGGCAATTGCAAGTGCTTCTTCAGCGGACTCAGCCACCACGTGAGTGCCATCAGGCAGGTAGTAGGCAGGTATCCTGTGGCCCCACCATAGCTGGCGTGAAACACACCAATCCCTGATGTTTTCCATCCAGTGCCGATACGTATTGATAAACTTTCCAGGATGGAATTGAATATCACCGTTGAGTACATGTTCCAGCGCCGGCTTTGACAATTCCTCCATCTTCATAAACCATTGAAGCGAAAGTTTGGGTTCAATGACCGCATCGGTTCTTTCTGAGAAACCCACATTGTTCAGATAATCTTCGACCTTTATTAGTTGTCCTGATTTTTCAAGGTCCTTTACAATAAGACCCCGTGCCTTAAACCTGTCTTCGCCAATATATAATTGCGCTTTTTCATTCAACGTACCATCATCACTCAGGATATCGATACTGGCAAGATTATGTTTTACACCCAATTCATAGTCATTAAGGTCATGGGCAGGAGTAACTTTCAGGCAACCTGTACCAAATTCCATTGACACATATTCATCCTGAATAACAGGTACCACCCTGTTTATCAGGGGAACAACAACTTTTTTCCCTTTTAAATGACTGTAACGTGTGTCGTTTGGGTTTATACAAACCGCGGTATCTCCAAGAATGGTTTCAGGTCTGGTGGTGGCAATGGTAATGCTTTCCTCACTTCCTTCAAGGAAATATTTGACGTAGTACAAACTGGACTGAACTTCCCGGTGATTAACTTCCTCATCACTAAGTGCAGTTTGACCAACGGGGTCCCAGTTTACCATTCTAATACCCCGATAAATCAATCCTTTGTGGTACAGATCTACAAATACCTTGATTACATCTTTGTAGTACTGGTCGTTCATGGTGAACGCCGTTCTGTCCCAGTCACAAGATGCTCCAAGCTTCTTTAGTTGTTCAAGGATTATTCCTCCATATTTATGGGTCCATTCCCAGGCATGTGCTATAAATTCTTCCCTGGTAACCTGGTTTTTCTCTATCCCTTGTGCTTTAAGCATGGCTACTACCTTGGCCTCAGTGGCGATGGAAGCATGGTCGGTTCCGGGAACCCAGCAGGCTTCTTTGCCTTCCATCCGCGCTTTTCGGATTAGAACATCCTGAATAGTATTATTCAGCATATGGCCCATATGTAATACCCCTGTCACATTAGGAGGGGGAATTACAATAGCATAGGGTTCTTTTTCCGGGTTAGGTTTGGATCTGAAGAACCCCTGGTCCAGCCAGTACTGGTACCATTTTTCTTCAACTTGTTGTGGTTGGTATTTCGACGACTTAGGCATTAGACTCAGCTTTCAGGGAGGCAAAAATAATAAAATATCCAGTCCGTTGCCTGGTTATTAAATGTTTCAAATGGAGAAACTTGAAAAATAGCTACCCAGCTGATCGTTTCTTCAGTGACTCAAAGATGGTTACATTCATTAATATCAGTAACATACCGTAGAATGTGTCTTCGACGGGAATGGTAAATATTCTAAGCCCGAGGTTCTCCTGATTATTGTACCAGACAACTTCACCTTCGATGAAAGATCCTGTAAGCACACCATTAACTATAAAGAATGGAATCAATATGAAAGCATATACTATATAGAATTTACCCAGGTAACTACCCGGAATCCACCAGTAGTGAACTAATAGAGCAAGCAACAATAGAGAAAATGTGGTGAATGTATAGGCCTTGTCAATATTAAAGCAGAGAACCAGCAGTAAAATACCCGCCAGTGAAAAGGTAATGAGGGCGGTTACCCGGCGGTTGATTTCCTTCAGGAATAAATGGTTAAGAGCAGTGTAAGTAAATAAACAGGCGTATGGTATACAGAAAAAAAACAGCCATTCCTCTATTGGTAGATCCAGCAGATAAACCCCGGTTATATAACTGCTGTTAAACCCCCAAATGCCCCAATTGGTAAAGATTACATCCCAGGCAATAAAGAATGCTCCAGGAATGATAATTGAAAGGCTCCAAAACTTCCATTGTCCAAAAAACTGGATACGACGCTCGAAACTAAAGGCCAAAGGGATTGCCAGACTGGCTGCATTGATAAATAAATAGGTGTAGCTCTGTTCTAACACCTAGTCGGACTTGCTGTTTTTGGCTGCTTCCTTAAGATACTTAAGGGGAAACAGCAGCATTCCGAAGCATTCTCCGTTCTCCGCAACCAGGTGCTTGTGATGCACCTTGTGCGCTTTTCGAAGCGCTCGTAAATAGGTATTATCGGTTTTTCTAAAAATTTTAAACCGCTGGTGAATAAAAACATCATGAACTAAAAAGTAAACCATTCCATAAAGAAGAATGCCAATACCGATCCAAAACCTATAATCAAATCCGCCGAGTGAACCATAGTAGCAGAGTAAGAAACTGGGCACTGCGAAAAGCAGAAAAAAACCGTCATTTTTTTCAAAGAACCCATCATCCGCTACATGGTGGTCCTGGTGTAGCGACCACAGAAATCTATGCATTACATATTTATGCGTAAACCATGCGACTAACTCCATGGTTAGAAAAGCCCCGACTACGATACCGGCATTTAAGACTGCGTTCATGGTACAATTTGTTTAGACAGCGATCTAAAGTTTCCTAATATATAACTTCAGCTAGCTTTTATTGTTTTCAAGTGTTTGCTTATAAGTTTGTAATGCCCTTTTTCGCGCAAATTGATGGTCAATTATGGGTTGAGGATAACCTGGCTGGTTTAAATCGGTGACCCAATTTTTAATGTATCTTGATTCCGGATCAAACTTAGTCGCTTGAAGCAAGGGATTGAATATGCGAAAGTATGGAGCCGCATCGCAACCACATCCCGCTGCCCACTGCCATCCTCCGTTGTTAGAAGATAGTTCGAAATCCAGTAATTTTTCTGCAAAATATGCTTCGCCCCATTGCCAGTTTATCAATAAATGTTTGGTCAGAAAACTTGCGGTAACCATACGTAGCCTGTTGTGCATGTATCCGGTGTTGTTCAGCTCACGCATTCCCGCATCAACAAAAGGATATCCTGTTTCTCCTCTGCACCACCTTCCAAACTCATGTTCGTCGTTCTTCCAGGGGATAAAGTCATACTCTTTTTTAAAACACCGGTTAACTACATAAGGGAAATGCCACAGGATCATCATGTAGAATTCCCTCCAGATCAATTCATTTAACCAGGTTTCACTATGCTCAAGCGCTAGACTAACCAGTTTGCGTATGCTTAATGTACCAAATCTGAGATGGACTGATAATCTACTGGTACCATTACTGGAAGGATAATCTCTGAACTTGTGATAATCGGATAGCATGGCCGCACCGGGCAGACAAGCCTCCGAAGTCTTAAGATTTTGAGGTTCAAAACCAATAGATCTGAGGTCGTTTAACCGCTTCTTTTGCAGTTTAAGGAAGTTACCATTAACCTTAAAATTGGATTGCAGAACCCCTGGTTCACCTATAATACTGGCTTTCCATTGTTTCATGTAGGGTGTGAAAACCGTGTATGGAGTGCCATTACTTTTTAATATTTCGTTTTTCTCATAGATCACTTGATCTTTAAAGGATCGGAATTCAATATTTCGAGATTTCAGCCAGACTTTAATCTCATTGTCTCTTGCTCGGGCATAAGGTTCATAGTCATGGTTACAGAATACCGATTTGACTGTAAGTTCTTTACATAGAATTTCAAAAGACGCTGCTACCGAACCATGATAAGTGAGCAATGTGGTTTTATGCCTGGCCAGCATTTCGTTAAGATTTTCCAGCTGTTGGTGTATGTGAGAGACCCTGGCATCAGTTGAAGGAAGATCATCCAGAATGGCGGTGTCAAAGATGAAGACCACTACTACCGGAAGATCTCCGGCCAGGGCCATGGACAGACCGGTGTTATCATCTAATCTTAGATCACGCCGTAGCCAAAAAACCCGAACCGGTTGATTGATTGAGCTGTTTATATGTTGAAATGCCACCTGGTAGATTTAATGATGCCTGTATTAATGTAACTAATACAAACTATCATTGTTTTAAATTTTGCTTATTTTGGCAGCTATGACTACACCGCAAACGCAAGAAGTTCTGGATGCATTCATTGTCGGCGCAGGACCTATTGGCCTGGCCTGTGGAATAGAAGCTGAACAGCGTAAACTAAGTTATGTCATTGCGGATAAAGGGTGTCTGGTTAATTCCCTGTACAACTATCCGTATAACATGACCTTTTTCAGCACTTCCGATCGTTTGGAAATCGGAGATGTTCCTTTTATATCACATGGCAATAAACCTAACAGGGCAGAAGCGTTGGAATATTATCGAAGGGTAGCTTCCAGTTGGAAGTTAAAATTGCGGCTTTATGAAAAAGTATTAACTATTCAGGATGATAGTGAGCATTACCTTATTACAACGGATCGTGGGACTTATAAAGCAGGAGCAATCGTGATTGCCACGGGATTTTATGATTTGCCTTATCTGTTGAATGTTCCGGGAGAAGAGTTACCCAAAGTGAAGCACTACTATGATGAGCCGCATCCATATTATGACCAGAATATTGTGGTGGTCGGTGCCGCGAATTCCGGGGTTGATGTTGCACTGGAAACCTTTAGAAAAGGGGCGCACGTAACTATGGTGCTACGTGAAAGTGAGATTAGTGCAAGTGTAAAGTATTGGGTAAAACCTGATATTGAAAACAGGATAAAAGAGGGTTCAATAAAGGCCTTTTTCGAATCTCATATTACCGGGATCCGTGAAAGGGAAGTTGATCTGATTACACCGGAGGGTACTTTGACCATTCAGAATGATTTTGTGCTGGCGATGACCGGTTATCAACCGGATTTTGATTTTCTGACCTCTACTGGAATCGAGCTGAATGATAATGCAATAAAATCTCCTGTCTATGATACTGAGACTCACGAAACCAATCAACACGATGTGTATTTGGCTGGTGTGATATGTGGAGGACTACAAACTAATAAGTGGTTTATTGAAAATTCCAGGGAGCATGCGGTGAAAATATTTGAAACCATAAAAAGGCGTTTAGTTTAGTTTAAACTGATATTTAAAATAGGAACTAAGCAGCAACAGATACTTTTGTGGATTTGGAATGCGCACACGCTTGTTTAGGATTTGGTCATGAGAGGATTTACAAATACGATCGAACAAAGATCTGTAGTAAACATAGGCAACATACACTCCGAATCGGGCAGACTTTGGAAGTTCTTTGATCCCCTGGTAGCCAGCATTAAAATCGTCTAAAACTTCTTGCTCTATCTTCTCTTTACAAGAGGCATCGAATTGTTTCATGTCAATATCCGGAAAATATGACCTTCCCAGGGTAGCATAGTCTTCCTTGAGGTCCCGCAGGAAGTTGATTTTCTGAAATGCAGAGCCAAGTTTGCGTGCTGATGGAGCCAGTTTTCTATACTGCAGGTTATCACCTTTGCAAAATATCCGTAAGCACATCAAACCAACTACTTCAGCCGAGCCCCATATGTATTGCTTGTATTGTTCATGGTTATAATCACTCTTGGACAGATCCATTTCCATACTATCAAGAAACGAGTTTATTATTTCCGGCTCTATGCCACACCTATTAACAGTGAACTGGAAGCTATTAAGTATGGGATTTAAGCTAATCCCGTTATTTATAGCCTCAAACGTGTCTTCGCGGAATTTTTTGAGCAATTCCTTTTTGGGGTACCCATGAAAGCTGTCGACGATTTCATCTGCAGATCTTACGAATCCATAAACTGCGTATATATGGTTGTGAATAGATTTATCAAGAAATAGAATCCCCAATGAGAATGAAGTGCTGTAGGATCTGGTAATAAGACGACTGCACTTGATTGAAACTGTATCAAACAACTGTTTCATGGCGGGCATCTTTTAGGATTTGATTAGCTACAATTTGCCCCGATATCAAGCTCGGCGGAACTCCAGGCCCTGGGACGGTCAATTGACCTGCATAGTAAAGGTTGCTTACTTTTTTGCTTTTAATACCAGGTTTTAGAAATGCTGTCTGCATTGTGGTATTGGCCAGACCATAAGCATTTCCTTTGAAGGCGTGGTAGTCCTTAATAAAATCCTGGTGCGCATAACATCTTCTATAATCGATAAAAGCGGTTATTTCAGTACCTAATGCACGCTCCATCCGCTTCATAACCACATCAAAGTAATGCTCACGCACTGATTCGTTATCTTCTAAACCTGGAGCTACCGGTATTAGTACAAACAAATTTTCGTGTCCCGTGGGACAGACCGTAGCATCAGTTTTGCTGGTAGCTGATACGTAAAAAAGTGGATTGGAAGGCCACTTAGGGGTTTCATATATTTCACTGGTATGCTGGTTTAAATCTGCATCGAAGAACAGATTATGATGCTGCAGTCCATCGATCCTTTTGCGTACTCCAAGATAATAGATCAACGAGGAAGGTGCCATGGTTCGGCTTTCCCAGTAGGAATCGGTATAACTTTGGTATTCAATTGGCAAACATTCAGATTCAATAAAGTGATAGTCGGCTGATGCTACTACCAGATCCGCATTCCAGTGCTTGTCTTGGGTTATTACTTTGGAGGCTCTGGAGGACTTTACATCAATGGTATGAACTTCCTGCCGGTATTTGAACGAAACACCCAGGGATTCTGCCAACTTTACCAATGCCAAAACGATTTCATGCATTCCGTTTTTAGGATACCAGGTTCCCAGTTTTAAATCAGCGAAGTTCATTAGACTATACAGGGCAGGAGTATTTTTTGCGGTAGCGCCCAGGAATAGAATGGGAAAAGTAAGCAGCTGCAGCAATTTCGGGTTAGAGAAGAACCGACGTAAGTGCTGATGGAACGATTGAAATAAATCTAATTGGTATGCGCTCCGGATCGTTTCAAGGTTAATGAACTCCATGGCAGAATTACCAGGTTTGTATACAAAATTCCCCATCCCCATCTGGTATTTTAGCTCTGCCTGTTTCATAAACTTATCCAGTTTGACAGCACTACCGGTTTCTATACTTTCAAAGAGCTGCCGAATTTGAGTATAATCTGCGGGAACATCCAGGTTCTGATGCTGATTGAAGAACATCCTGTAGGAAGGATCCAGTCGTTTGAGCTGATAATAATCAGTTACTGAAAGATCGAACCTTTTAAAAAACCGTTCGAATACATCGGGCATCCAATACCAGCTCGGCCCCATGTCAAAAGTATAACCGGCTTCCTTAAACCTCCTTGCCCTGCCCCCGGGGGTATGGTTCTTTTCTAATACTGTAACCTGGTATCCTTGCTGAGCCAAACAACAAGCCGCTGACAACCCTGAAAACCCCGAACCGATTACTACTACTTTATTCATTGATATCTGGTTAGAATGAGGAGGCTAGAGGGAATAATCTTGATTGAAATACTTCAGTTTTTCTTTAAGCACCTTTCTTGCCAGGAAAATTCTGTTTTTTACCGTACCAATTGGCAGGTGATACTTCTCGCTGATTTCTTCGTATTTAAACCCATCAAGGAACGATTTAAAGGGAATTTTGTAAACGTCAGGTAGCTGTTCGATCGCTGAACGAATTTCGCTGAGATTCAAACCCGCATCTGCTTCTGTTCCTTTGGCATGTGTGCTGGATGAATTTATCAGGTATTGATTTTCTGATAGGTCAACGTGCGTTTTCTGGCGGCGTTTCCTATGATACTCCGTTAGAAATGTATTTTTCATGATGGTGTAAAGCCATGCTTTCAGATTTGTGCCGGGATTAAAACGGTTTCGATTTGCCCATGCTTTCATAAAAGTGACCTGCACCAGGTCCTTTGCATCTTCTGCATCTCTGGTTAATTGAAGCGCCCTTGGATGTAGCGTTTGGGCTGCATTGTTAATTGATGATTCAAACTCCATTGTGGTCATTTTGTTTAATTAATCGTATTAAAAGTTAAACGTAACTTAAAGCAAAATGTTTAACATATTTAATAAAATATTAAACAAAATAATCAAACCGACGATGCGTCGAAGTGTATGCAGGCTTAAACTTGTGAGATTTTTTCTTTCAATTCGGTGAGCTGATTAAGCACTTTGACGTTGAGCGGGATGGTGAGTTCGTTACTGATTATGGCAAATCCGCTAACAAATATGGTGGCCTTGGGGAAGTTGGTTGATAGATCATTTAGATAACTCTGAATAAGGTCCCTGGTTGGAAAGCTGGTACATATGCATAAGATAATATCCGGCTGATACATCTGATAGGCAATTCCAAGATCAGTAAATGGAAGATTTTGTCCCAGATATATTACCTGATGGCCAATCTTTCGTAAAAGATAGCAGGAAAACAAAAGTGAAAGTTCGTGTAATTCACCTTCGGGAAGATACAAAAGGAATTTTTTTCCATCAGGGCTGCCTTGTAGCTTTTGGCCATCAATCGCAACAATCAATTTTTGCCTTAATAAACAGGAAATAAAATGCTCCTGAGCGGGGTTTATTGCCTCTGTTTGCCATAAAGTACCGATTTTTGTCAGGAACGGATGAATGATACTATACATAGTGGTTTCGAGACCAAGTTGAAGGATACAGGTAGATAAGGTACGCTCAAACAGGTCTTCATCCAGATCGATCATTGCGGTGGTTAGAAAGTGTATGTAATTACCTGGATCTCCCGATTCCTGTTCTGCCAAACTGCTAATTTGCCGGTTTATATGCTCTGGAGTCATGGTTGCAATCTTGGAAATCTTAAAACCATGTTCCCGCAGTCTGGCTATTTTCAACACCGACTTCAAATCATTTGAATCATAGTAGCGAATGTTGGTGGGTGTTCTTTTAGGAACAATAATCCCATACCTTTGTTCCCAAATTCTAAGCGTATGCGCTTTAATACCGCTTAAATTCTCAAGATCTTTTATGGAGTACTTACTCATGTAGTCGATAGATGTTTTCATAGCCTATCCGAGTATTAACATTATATGATACAAATTTGTTTAAAATTAATAAATAATTACTAAACAACATCAAGTAATCAATTGAGCGGATTGGCTGCAACAGTTTTATATTGAAAAGCTTTGAACCTTATTTATTTGTGGCGTCCACACTAGAATCCTGTAGTAGCTCATTACTAGTTTACGTTGACTCCATCAAACTATTAGTATGTTAAGTTCGGACCAGAGTTTGCTGATAGATTTGAATTTGTGGTGCTACTTGCCCATGAAATTATATTTGTTAGTATTATTGCACTCACGTCCTATGAGTCGTCCACTGACAAACATACAAGCTCCCATTTCCTTGGAAATGAGAGAATTTGAGAAAAAATTCCGCCACTTAATGAAAAGTAAGGTGGTCTTGCTGGATAAGATCATGGGCTATATTGTTAAGCGGAAAGGAAAACAGATGCGGCCTATGTTTGTTTTTTTGTCCGCTGGAGTTACCGGCACAATCAATGAAAGTACCCATCGTGGGGCGGCACTAATAGAGTTATTGCATACTGCTACACTGGTACATGACGATGTTGTTGATGACGCTCACTACCGGCGGGGGTTCTTTTCTATCAATGCCCTGTGGAAAAACAAAATCGCTGTTCTGGTAGGCGACTATCTGCTGTCGCGGGGATTGTTGCTATCAGTAGACCATGGAGATTTTGACCTTTTAAGATTAGTTTCGCAGGCAGTACGTGAGATGAGCGAAGGTGAATTGCTGCAAATGGAAAAGGCCAGGAACCTCGATATAACTGAAGAAGTTTATTTTGACATAATCAGGCAAAAAACTGCAAGCCTTATATCAAGTTGTTGCGCCGTGGGGTCTACTTCCGCAGGCGCCGGGCAGGAATCCATCGACCGGATGACTTTATTTGGTGAAAAGATTGGTATGGCTTTTCAAATTAAGGATGATTTGTTTGACTATGGCAGTACTCAGATTGGCAAACCGCTAGGCATTGATATCAAGGAGAAAAAAATGACTTTGCCGTTGATTTATTCATTGAATGAAGCTTCTTCAAGGGAACGGGGTAGAATCAAAAACATAGTCAAGAATAATAATCACAAAAGAAAGAATGTACAGCTGGTTATTGACTTTGTAAAAGCGACTGGTGGTATCACTTATGCCAATCAGATTATGCGCCAATTCGTTGACGAGGCATTGCAGATATTGAATGAATTTGATGACTCCTCATATAGAGAATCCCTTCAGCAAATGGTAGAATTTACTATTTCCCGCAATAAGTAAAATTTATTCCCACTTCTTGACACTATTCCAAATATCTTAGTTTTAAAATTGTCAATTCTTTTCTATTTTGTTGGTTTAAGCTTCTATAACGGGCTTTTTGCACATCCATAACCCGATCTGTATCACCCATAAATTGTCGATAAAATCACCTCAAATGCTGCCAAATGATGCCTTTTTTTTCCATTTTATCAAAAAGTGGTAAAAAGTGGGAAGTTGTGGTGGATTATGTCAAATAATTTTCTACATTTGTTTTGTAAGGATTGTTTTGGATAAGTAATGGCATTCTTCTCCAGTGAATACGAGTGTAAGTTAGACGCAAAAGGCAGGCTGGTACTACCAGCCAAGATAAAGGCCCAATTACCTGAAAGTGGTGGCACAGAATTGATGTTGCGCCGTGGTTTTGAGCCATGCCTGGTGTTATATCCATTGCTTGAATACAAAAAAATCTACAACAAGATAGCCGGACTGAATGAGTTCAATGAAGAGTTTAGAATGCTCCAGCGAAATTTTTTCAGAGGGAATGCCCTGGTGGACTTGGATACCATGGGCAGATTTTTAATCCCAAAGCCCATGATCAAGTACTCTCAGCTTGAAAAACAGGTGATAGTAGTTGGCATGGGCAATCGCGTGGAGATCTGGAATCCGGATTTATACGAGAAGTATTTAATTAACGACCAGTCTGAATTTTCAAAACTGGCCCAAAAATACCTAGACTAATAATTATGAGATACCTGCATATGATTCCGCAAAAGATTAGCTCGTTATGGAGAGAAACATTTGATGCGGTTCAATTGCACATGGTTCATGTAAGTTGGTTTAAGGTTGTTCGGGTTAGGCTGGTACGGATAAAAATTTGATGGGTTACCACCAACCGGTATTGTTGGAGGAGTGCATTGATGGATTGGTGATTCAGCCGGGGGGAACCTACATAGACGCCACATTTGGTGGTGGCGGTCATTCGAATGCAATATTAAACAAATTGACAACTGGAAAATTATTCGCGTTTGATCAGGATGAAGATGTTAATGAAATCGTCAACTCAATTAAGGACCCTCGATTTGCATTTATTCCGGTCAATTTTAGGTACATGAAGAAATATTTACGGCTAAACGGGGTTAATAAAGTAAATGGCATTTTGGCTGATCTGGGAGTTTCATCACATCAGATTGATACACCCGATCGCGGATTCTCTACCAGGTTCGATGCCGAGTTGGATATGAGAATGGATCAGGGTGCAGACCTTACAGCCAAAATCATCATCAACACCTACGATGAAGCATCTTTACAAAAAGTATTAAGTCAATACGGAGAGGTTAGGAATGCTAAAACCCTGGCAGCAACCATTGTTGACTCCAGGAAACAAAGCCCTATTAATACTATTGCTCAATTCAAGCTGGTTATCAAACATCTGATACCCAGGAGCCGGGAGAACCAGTATCTGGCACAGGTTTTTCAAGCTTTGCGAATCGAGGTAAATGGGGAAATGGAGGCTCTGGAAGCCTTACTATATCAATGTCGTGATTTGATCAGTATAGGCGGGCGGCTGGTAGTGATTAGTTATCATTCACTTGAAGACCGAATAGTGAAAAACTATATCAACAAAGGCGTGGTACATGGAGATCCTGTTAAGGACTTTTATGGAAACCTCTTACGCCCGTTCAAGCCAGTAGTTAAGAAGCCAATAACTCCGGGTGTAGCGGAGCTACAGGCAAATACACGTTCGAGAAGTGCTCGGTTGAGGATCGCAGAAAGAGTTTAAACCATGGGTAGGAAAACAAACACATACAAGGTAAAACGAAAGAACAAGAGTAGTTCAGGTGCCGGCTCATTTTCGATTTTCAACATTCTGGAAAGATGGTTGAAGATCGAAGACCTGTCTATTAAAAAGGCTTCCGGTGCTTATATGCCCCAGATCTTATTTATAATGGCCTTAGGTATTCTTTACATCGGAAATGGTCATTACGCGGAAAATACTATTAGAAGAATAAGTTTTTCTCAGAAGCAGGTACAGGATCTTCGGGCAGATTACCATACCCTGAAAGCAGATTACATGTTTGATAGTAAGCAATCCGAAGTTGCTTCAAAGGTCAAGAAGTCAGGTTTACGGGAAAGTTCCGAACCTCCAATTAAAATCATTGCCGATCAGTGAATGTAAAAAGGTCCATATTGCTTCGTGTACGTGTCGCCTTTCTGGCAGCATTAATATTTGCCGTGGCTATTCTGTTCCGTATAGGACGCATTCAGTTCGTTGAAGGTGAAAAGTGGACTACCATGGCCGAAAAAATCGGCCTCCAGTATAAAAACGTTAAAGCTACCAGGGGTTCCATATACTCTGACAACGGAAGCCTTTTGGCTACCTCATTGCCGTTTTACAGGGTCGCTTTTGATCCCTCGGTTGCAGATGAGGATGTTTTCAGTCAGGGAATAGATTCCCTGGGGTTACTACTTTCAGGCTACTTCGGGGACCGTTCGGCTACATATTACTCCAGAAAACTGACCAAAGCGCGCCAGGCGAACAAACGCTACCTGATAGTTAATAGTAAGCGGGTTAATTATCAGGATAAGAAAATAATGCAAACCTGGCCGGTATTCAGGGAAGGCCGTATGGGCGGAGGTGCAATTTTCGAAAAAGTGGATCTCCGGTTTAAACCTTTTTCCGAACTAGGAACCAGAACCATTGGCTTTATAAACGAAAACAATGAGGGAGCCGGCCTGGAGTACAGCTTTAACCATGTATTGTCCGGTACCGATGGAAATGCGCTGTTCCAGAAAATGGCAGGAGGTGGGTGGAAACCGGTGTACGATGGTTCTGAGGTAAAAGCGGTGGAAGGAATGGATATTGAAACTACCATTGATATTAACCTTCAGGATGTCGCCGAGTCCGCTCTGCTAAGAGGGCTGGAACAGCATGACGCCAATTACGGATGTGTGGTGGTAATGGAGGTTTCAACCGGTTACATTAAGGCAATATCCAATCTTAGTAAAAACAACCAGGGAAAATATTGGGAACTGTATAACTACGCGGTGGGGGAGCAGGGACTTACCGAACCTGGTAGTACTTTCAAACTTGCTTCGATGATTGCCCTGCTGGAAGATTCTGCAGTTAAACTTTCGGACAGCATAGAAACTGGCAAGGGAACTTATGTATTCTATGATAAGGTAATGCGGGATCACAAAAAGGGCGGTTACGGGACTATTACCGTAGCCGAGACATTTTCAAAGTCCTCCAACATAGGGGTAAGCCGGCTTATCAATGAGCATTTTGGATTGAAGCCTGACGGGTTCATCGGGTACCTAAACAAAATGGGGCTGACTGAATCTTTGAATTTTCAAATGAAAGGAGCAGGGGCTCCATATATAAAGGATCCTTCGGATCCCAGTTGGAGTGGCGTCACCCTGCCCTGGATGTCCATCGGATACGAGTTAAAACTAACCCCTTTACATACCCTGGCTTTTTATAATGCTATTGCCAACGGAGGCACCATGGTAAAACCAATGATTGTAAAAAGAATTAGTAAAGCTGGAGAATCCTGGAAGCAGTATTCCCCTGAAATTTTAAAAGAATCGATATGCAGCGAACCTACGTTGACCAAAGTTAAGAAACTGTTGGAAATGGCAGTTCAGGATGGAACTGCATCAAATATTAAGGACAGTGATTACCGGATAGCAGGTAAAACCGGAACAGCACAAAAGGTTAAAGCAAGTGGAGGTTATGAACGTTCCTACTACACCTCCTTTGCAGGATATTTCCCTGCTGATGCCCCCAAGTACAGCTGTATAGTAGTAATTGATAACCCCAAAGGATATAACCAATATGGCAGTGATGTAGCAGCCCCTGTTTTCAAAGAGATTGCTGACAATATATACAGCCGCGATTCCGATATGCACCACATGTTTGATCCGTCATTTACTCCTGAAATTGGGGTGTTCCCAGTTATTCAGGCAGGCCAACTGGACGATCTGCAGCTTATCTGTAATACACTGGGTGTTTCGAACCATTCAGGAACTAACGAAGAGTGGGTGCATGCTAGAAGAAACTACAACTCAGTTAAGTGGATGGAAAATGAAATTCTGCCTGACAGGGTTCCTGATGTAATGGGAATGACATTGAGGGATGCACTTCCGTTGTTGGAAAATCAAGGCTTAAGGGTAGATTTTCGTGGAAATGGAAGAATTACCAAGCAGTCGTTGACTGCTGGCACTAAGATTTCATCGGGCTCAAGAATTGTTTTGGATCTAAGTTGATGGCGAAGTTAAAGGAAATATTATACAAAGTTTCACTGTTGTCTGTCTCGGGAGATACCGAAAAAGATATATCCGGAATATATGTAGATTCCCGAAAAGTAGCACCCAACGGTTTGTTTGTGGCAATCAACGGAACAACTACCAACGGTCACCACTATATCGACGATGCTATTAAACGCGGTGCTATAGCAGTTTTATGTGAGAAAATGCCAGAAACTCTTGGGCCTGAAATCACTTACATTACCGTAAATGACTCGGCGGATGCATTGGGGAAAGTGGCAGGAAATTTCTATGGTAATCCATCAGCAAAATTGCAACTGGTAGCAATTACCGGCACCAATGGTAAAACCACCACCGCTACTTTGCTCTTTCAGTTATTCAGAGGGTTGGGGTATCAGGTTGGATTGATCTCCACTGTAAATAACCGGATCAACGATAATATCCAGACATCCACTCTTACCACTCCGGATGCAATAACCATCAATGAGTTGTTGGATGCAATGGTTAAACAAGGATGCACTCATTGCTTTATGGAAGCAAGTAGCCATGCCATTGATCAAAAGAGGATAAGCGGACTGAATTTTACCGGGGCGGTTTTCACAAATATTTCTCATGATCATCTTGATTATCACGGTACGTTCGAAGCTTATATAAGTATTAAAAAGAAGTTATTTGATGACCTGCCAAAAGGCGCCTTTGCCCTGGTGAATATTGATGATAAGCGGGGGTTGATCATGCTTCAAAATACTCGGGCCCGAAAGCTTACTTATAGTCTGAAGAGGGTTGCGGATTTCAAAGGAAAAATTCTAGCCAACACCATCCGAGGACTTGAACTTGAAATCGATCATACGCAAGTATGGTTTAAGTTAATGGGGGAGTTCAACGCCTATAACCTGGTGTCCTCATATGGGGTGGCTATGTTACTGGATGAATCCTCCGAGGAGGTGCTGAGGCAGCTTTCTGATATGGGCCCTGCTCCTGGTAGATTCGATCAACTTCAGACAGCCTCGGGTATCACCGCAATTGTAGATTATGCTCATACGCCTGACGCCCTGGACAAAGTGTTGGCAACCATAAAAGCATTCCGTACCGGTCATGAACAATTGATTACTGTGGTGGGATGTGGTGGCAATCGCGATAAGACAAAGCGTCCGATTATGGCAAACATAGCCTGCAAGCACAGTGACAGGGTAATATTGACTTCAGATAACCCCAGGGACGAATCCCCGGAGGCCATTTTAAACGATATGCAAAAAGGTGTCAATGCCGCCTTTCAAAAGAAGGTACTGACCATCGTGGATCGGAAAGAAGCGATTAAAACAGCCTGTGCTTTATCCACCGATAAGGATATCATACTGGTTGCCGGCAAGGGGCATGAAACTTATCAGGAAATAAAAGGTATACGTCACGATTTCGATGACAAAGTTATTTTGACTCAAATGATGGAATTGGTAAAAGGAGGGGCAGAAGATTAGGGAAGTACTATTTTTTAAGTTGTGTTACGGGAATGTTTTATTATTTATTTGATTTTTTAGACCGAGAGTATGATTTGATTGGAGCTGGGGTATTTCAATACCTGAGCTTCAGAGCAGGGATGGCAGTCATTGTGTCCCTCCTGATTACCATCGCTTTTGGAAAAAGAATAATCAACTATCTGCACCGGCAGCAAGTTGGCGAGACCGTACGTGACCTCGGGTTGAAAGGGCAGATGGAAAAGAGCGGAACACCAACCATGGGCGGACTCATCATAATAGCTGCTATTTTGGTGCCTACCATCCTGTTTGCAAAGCTTAATAACATATATGTTCAACTGTTGATCGTGTCAGTAGTCTGGATGGGATTGGTAGGATTTGTTGATGACTATATCAAAGTCTTTAAAAAGAACAAAGCAGGATTAAAAGGTAGATTTAAAATTGGCGGACAAATAGGATTGGGACTGATTGTAGGCATCACACTCTATTCCCATCCTGATGTATTGGTGAGGGTATTTGACGCTCCGCTTTCAGTAGAACAGGAAGAAAATATAGATGCTACCTACAAGGATGCAAAATCCACCAGAACAACCATCCCCTTCGTAAAGAACAATGATTTTGATTACAAAGTACTGGTTAGTTGGCTGGACAGAGACCTCACCTGGCTGGTGTATATTCTGGTGGTGATTCTGGCCATTATGACCGTTTCTAATGGCGCTAATATTACTGATGGTATAGATGGCCTGGCAGCGGGTACATCTGCTATTATTGCTTTGGCGCTGGGCATATTCGCCTATCTATCGAGTAACATGATATGGTCGGAGTATCTAAATATAATGTATCTGCCGAGTTCCGAAGAACTGGTCATTTTCTGTACTGCATTAGTCGGTGCCGCTATCGGATTTCTTTGGTACAATAGTTTTCCTGCTCAGGTGTTCATGGGAGACACTGGAAGCTTAACGTTGGGAGCAGTGATAGCAGTACTGGCACTTGCTTTACGGAAAGAGTTATTGATTCCGGTGCTGTGTGGGATATTCATTTTAGAAAACGTATCGGTGGTAATGCAGGTATTTTATTTCAAATACACCAGGAAGAAGTACGGAGAGGGACGCAGAATCTTTAAAATGGCGCCACTCCACCATCATTACCAAATGGAGGGGTATCACGAATCAAAAATCGCCACTCGTTTTTGGTTAATCGGGGTGCTGTTAGCGGTATTTTCATTAGCAACTTTAAAACTTAGGTAGATGGCAGAGAACATTGTTATTCTGGGTGCTGGAGAAAGTGGATGCGGGGCGGCACTTTTGGCAACGGCCAAAGGGTTTGACGTTTTCGTTTCAGACAATGGAGCAATTCAGGACCGCTACAAACGACAATTATTAGCACTGGCTATCCCGTTTGAGGAAGGTGGCCATTCCATAGACCGGATTCTTGAAGCCACGGAAATTATAAAGAGCCCGGGAATTCCCGACCAGTTGGAATTGGTGCAAAAATGTGTGGCAAATGGGATACCGGTTATTTCTGAACTTGAGTTTGCGGCCCGGTATACCGATGCCAAAATAATTGCGGTAACAGGTACCAATGGCAAGACAACTACCACTTTGCTCACGCATCACATTCTCAAACATTGTGGTATAAAAGCTGGTTTGGCAGGGAATATCGGTCATAGTCTGGCAAAGCAGGTGATTGACGACCCCTATGATTACTATGTGGTTGAGGTAAGCAGTTTTCAGCTTGATACCATGTTTCAATTCAGGTCGAATATTGCCATCCTGCTAAATATTACCAAGGATCATTTAAATAGGTATGAACAGGATTTTGAAAAATATGTCAAATCAAAGTTCAGAATTACCCAAAATATGACCGAAGAGGATTGCTTTATATATTTTGCTGACGATGAGGTAATCACTTCCGAAATGCAACGTCATCAGTTAGGAGCAGCCAGGTTTGCAATATCAATGGCCCGCCATAATAATCCTGGAGCCTTTCTGGAGAATGAGAAACTTCACTTTAATATTAAGCACCCGGGTGAGGATGCTTCCATTGAGATTTCCACCGAAGATATTGCACTGTTAGGACCTCATAATATGATAAATGCGATGGCGGCCTCACTGGCAGCTTTATTATGCGATGTTCCGCTGCATGATCTGGTAGTGGCTTTAGGTAGTTTCAAGAACGCCGCACACCGACTGGAATATCTTGGTAATATCGACCAGGTATCTTTTGTGAATGATTCCAAGGCTACGAATGTTGATGCAGTTTTCTATGCCCTTGAAAGTTACGACCAGCCTATTGTCTGGATTGCCGGTGGTGTAGATAAAGGGAATAACTACCAATCTATCAGGAATTTGGTTGCCTCCAAAGTTAAAGCTCTAATCTGTTTAGGTACGGATAATGCCCCACTGCTGGAAGCATTTCAGCAGGTAGTTCCAAAATGTCTGGAAGCTGATAACATGGAATTGGCGGTAAACCTGGCCATCGAGGAATCGTCAGCGGGGGATGTGGTGCTGTTATCTCCGGCCTGTGCCAGTTTTGATTTGTTTAAGAATTACCAGCAACGGGGAGATGAATTCAGGAGGGTTATTGGGAATAAAAAAAAAGTAAGCAGCGATAAAGCGCTATTAGTATGATTAAAACCTGGGCACATAAGCATTTGGATGGAGATCCGGTAATATGGTTTGTCGTTATCGCACTATCAATATTAAGTATTCTGGTGGTTTACAGTGCTACCGGTACTTTGGCTTATAAAATGATGGATGGCAATACCGAGCACTACCTGTTAAAGCACACCGGTTTGGTGTTGATAAGCCTGGTTGCCATGTGGGCAGCCCATAAAATTGACTATAAATACTATTCCAGACTCTCACAGTTTGCCTTGTGGGCCTCAGTACCACTATTGTTGGTGACCTGGAAATACGGTGTTACCATCAACGAGGCATCCCGCTGGATCACCATTCCATTGATCAACCAGCCCTTCCAGCCTTCTGACCTGGCCAAACTGGCACTGATTGCCAGCCTGGCAAGTATGCTTTCGAAAAAGCAGCAGAACATTTCAGACTTTAAGGAGGCATTTATACCTATGTTGTTGTGGTGTGGTGTGATCTGTGGGTTGATAGCAATGACTGATTTTTCTTCAGGATTACTACTGTTTGTAACCTGTTTGCTGATCATGTTCATCGGACGGGTGCCAATAAAATATTTGTTAATGTTATTAATAGTGGGTGCTCTCGCAGGAAGTCTAGCTGTTCAGTTCGGCCAGCGGGGAGAAACCGTTATATCGCGAGTAGAACGATTTTTCAGTGAAGATGAGATACCATTCCAAGCCAAACAATCCTACATAGCCATAGCTACGGGTGGTATTACCGGAAAAGGACCGGGTCGGAGCGATCAGCGAAACTTCCTGCCACATCCCTATTCAGATTTTATTTACGCCATTATAATCGAGGAGTACGGATTACTCGGTGGTTCACTGGTGATTGGCTTGTATTTAACCCTGTTATACCGAGGGATGCG
>BQJT01000009.1 GCA_021604845.1 Cyclobacteriaceae bacterium | reverse complement strand
GTCGATTGTCAAATCCGGTGGATGTTCTTTGGGAAGTACCATAAACAGAAGGACTAACCAACGCCTGGGTTTCGATTAATAGCGGTCTGTTACCTTCCAGGCTGGCAGCAATAGCCACCCCACTCAGATCCTCCTCCCGCTGCGATATAAGAATTTCCGAAGGGTTATCCACACCCCGCAAACCTTGCTCTTGCATTTCATAAATTCCTAACTCGGAGGTGGGTCCAAAACGATTTTTCGAGGTTCGAAGAATGCGATATGACAGATGGCGGTCTCCTTCAAATTGCAAGACGGTATCTACCATATGCTCCAACACCTTAGGTCCGGCCAAAGCGCCATCCTTAGTGATGTGTCCAATCATAAAAACCGGGACGTTGCTCTGCTTGGCAAACCGGATTAACTGGCTGGCGCATTCCCTTATTTGAGTTATACTACCGGCAACAGAATCCGATTGAATGGTTTGTAGTGTCTGAATGCTGTCAATAACCAGTAATTGAGGGGAAATTTCCTTTATTCGTTGAAATATTTGCTCAATTGAAGTTTCTGTAAGCAGGAAACAGTTCTCCGAGTCCAGGCGCATTCTTTGCGCCCGCATTTTAATTTGTTGCTGACTCTCCTCACCTGAAACATACAACACTTTTAGGTTTTTTAGCTGTAAAGCGACCTGTAGCATCAGGGTGGACTTACCAATTCCCGGCTCACCTCCTATTAGTACCATCGCACCCGGAACTATACCACCTCCCAGCGTACGATTAAGTTCTTTATCAGTGGTCGATATTTTAGAGTGTGGAGCAAGGTCTACTTCCGACAGTTTCAACGGTTTGTTCTGAGGCTTATTTTCTTCCTGCCGCCAGTTGGCACTGGCTGCTACCGGTTCCAACACCTCCTCATGCAAGGTATTCCATTCACCACAGCCGTGACATTGCCCCTGCCATTTTGCAGAATGAACTCCGCAGCTGCTGCAAACGAACGTGGATTTTACTTTGGCCAAAAATCTTTATAAAGTTGCTTCCGGGAAAGATAGTTAATTTTAGTCTCTGGTTAAGTCCAGGAGGGTGTTAAACTACGTAACTACTGCAGCAAACTTTCAATATCATCCCTACTCAAGGTCTTAACAAACCCCTCATCTATAGTAATTAAATCCCTGGCCAGTTTGATTTTGTTTTTCTGAAGTGCCAGAATTTTCTCCTCCACGGTACCCTTTGTGATAAACTTATAGGTGAATACCTTGTTTTCCTGACCTATGCGGTGGGCTCTGTCTATAGCCTGGGCTTCGATTGCGGGATTCCACCAGGGATCCAGCAGGAATACATAGTCCGCTTTGGTTAAGTTTAAACCCAGCCCCCCTGCTTTCAGGGAAATCAAAAAGACCCTGACATGGTTGTGTGTCTGGAAGTTATTTACCTGTTGCTGCCGGTCCTTCGTGCTCCCATCCAAATAGCTAAACGGTATATGATTGTTCAGTAGATAAGCCTTTAATAATGACAAATGTTTTACAAATTGACTGAATATCAAAATCTTATGCCCCTTACTAATGGCGTTGTTAAGCATGTGGGTTACATCTTCCAGTTTCCCGGAATCTCCGGCATATTCCGGATCTACCAATTTGGGATGATTAGCTATTTGTCTTAGTCTGGTCAACCCCTGAAGTAAAAGAAATTGCGATTTATTGACTCCATGGCTCTCTATACTTTTTAGAATTTTATTTCGGAAAAATGACTTGGACGATTCATAATGATCTTCCTGCATGGTAGTCATGGTACAGTACTGTACATTTTCGATTTTTTCCGGTAATTCCGTGGCTACCTGAGATTTATTCCGTCTAAGAATAAATGGCTTAATTATGGTGTTAAGCTTCTGAGTTTTTTGGTCATCCTGTTTTTTCTCAATGGGGTTCAGAAATTCTGATTTGAAATAACTTTGATTTCCGAGCAATCCCGGATTTATGAAAGTCATCTGTGACCAAAGGTCCAGGGTACTGTTTTCCAGAGGCGTGCCAGTTAAAATTAACCGGTAATTGGAGTTTAATTGCTTGACTGCTTTGGCAATATGCGAATTTGGGTTTTTAATTGCCTGGCTTTCATCCAATATAATGTAATTGAAAAAATACTCCTTTAGGGTGGCTATATCCAACCTGGTTATGCCGTAAGAGGTAAGTACCAGATCATAGCCATCGAATTGAGCAATGTCTTTTATCCGGTTAGTACCGGTATAAATAAACACTTTTAAATTAGGGGTAAATTTCCTGGCTTCCATTTGCCAGTTATAAATTAAGGAAGTTGGCATGATCAACAAAGTAGCCTTCTTTTGCCCCATTTCCTTCTGACATTGCAAGATCGCCAGAGTCTGGACGGTTTTTCCCAGCCCCATATCATCTGCCAGACAGCCGCCAAAGTTGAACTTATTCAGGAAGAGCAGCCAGTTATACCCTGCTTTCTGATAGGGTCTCAGGTCCCCATGAAATGCTTTGGGCAATGGGGTATCCTCGATTTGCTCGAACCTCTTAAGGTCTTCCAGTTTTTTACTGATGCTCACCTCTGCCAGCTCCGCACGGCCCAATTCCTGCACCAGGGCCAGATGATGCTTCTTAAGCTTCATGTCTTTGGTGTGATCCCTTTCCTCCATAAAGGCAAACAATTCGGAGTACTCCTTGAACCAGTGCTCCGGGATTACACCAACTTCACCATTGGGAAGCATCACCTCATTCTTTTTGGCAAGGATCAGTTTTCGAAGTTTCAAAAAGGGAATCTCATATTCCCCAAACCGGACCACGGTATGAATATCGAACCAGTCAATATTTTCCCGAACATCAATGCTTATATAGGACCTGCCAAGAAAGTATCTTTTCGCATCTAACTGCGTTTGACGTACTGTAAATCCACGCTCTTCCAAATCATGCTTGTTCTTTTGTAACCATGAAAAAGCGTCCGACTTTGGCATGGCGTTAAATCCATTTTTAAACGACAAACCCAGGTCGGATAGATAACTGACGTACTTTTTTTCCCGGTGTGTGACCCGGTTTATCCTATGAAATATGTACTGGTTATCGGATTGTTCCAGGTTAACACTAACCTTGGGGAATTTATCAGCACGATAATTATAGGGGCCATAACTAAATGATAACTCAAACATTATCCGATCAGGAGCGCCATTCTGGTGGTGGCTGCCGGATCCGTTTCCATTGGGTGACGAATGAGCAATCTGTGAAAATGTCAAGACCGGCCGGATAGGAAAATGATCACTGGTAATTTCAAAACCGCGGGCGTACACATCATAGGAAGCAATCAGTGGCGCTACGAATTTTCGGTAATAGGTGTGCTCCACCTGTTGTGGTATTACGATAAACTTTTTACTGAGGAACGGACGCAGTTTCTTGCCGTCCACATTTTTTTCGAAATTATACAGCCTGCCATTCACCATCATCCAGGCCGGGCTGTCGCAAATTACGATTGCATTGTTATACTGGAAATCTATTTTTTTGTCTTCGCATTTGATAGTTGGAAAATAATGGGTGTTTTCATGGTTGCGTCTGAAATGAAACAGTACCGAGGCTTTCTCACCCACTACTTCAATTTGTTTCCATGCTGGTTCCCCGTCATTACCCATTTCATATAGGTTCTTACCTTTTATTAGGGCCAGGATCTTTGCCCGTTTTGATTCGAGGTAACTGTCTATCTCCTTTTGTACTAATTTGTTGCCCTTTTTGGGGTCGTACATTTTAAGAAAGAAATCACTGGTTTTGATCTTTCGATTGTAAAATTTTTGGATGACTTTATCCTGCTGCATGGAGTCCATCAGACCAATGAGCTCATAGTCATCCTGGTCCAGAACCTGCTCAAACTCTTTAGCATTCTGTGACGAAATATTCTGATGCAAAAAAGTTAAACGATCTTTGGTATCGAGCTGAATTACATAGGACTCAAAGAGATATCCCAGATATTCATGTTCGAACAACGAATATACTAGCGTAAACGATTTAGACGTGGATACTTTCATTTAGCACATGGATACCAAATTAAAACCAGTAATTTATAAAAAATATCCAGTTATAGAAATAAAAAATTACATTCAAGCAGTCTTTATAGGTGCGGTATCATGCTGGTTTTGGCAGCCAGTGATGCTGGCCGGTAACTGGCTAGGATAGTTATGATAATAACGCATATCGCGGTATATAAAAAATCCAAAAACTGCATCTTAACCGGATAAGCATTAATTACGCTGGTCTGCATCCCCATAGAAACAATCCCAAAGTTTATTTGTATGATGCAAACGGTGAATCCTAGCAATAGTCCAATTATTGCCCCACTTAAGCTAATGATGGCACCCTCGAACCAGAAAATTGATTTTATAAGTCTCCCCGATGCCCCCAGAGCCATTAAAACTGAAATATCCTTTTGCTTTTCAATAACCAGCATGTTCAAGGTGAAGAATATACTCAATGAGGCCAGGGCAAGTATAAAGAAGAAAGTAAATAACGAAAACAACTTTTCAATTTTGATCGCCTTAAACAAACTTGGATGTTGCTGATCCTTGTTGGTGATCAGATATTGATCTCCCAGTGTTTGGTTAAGGGCGTTTTGTACTTTAATCATATCATAGCCCTCAGCGATCTTAATTTCCAGTGAGGTTCTTCTTTGTTGATATTCGAACAATGCGATTGCAAAATTGAGCGGTACAAAAATATATTGTTCGTCGTATTGCTTTTCAATGGCAAATATGCCACCGGGCAAGATAGACTTTTGAGTATACAGGTTGGTAAGATTGGTAGTGCTTACCGTGCCGTGCTTTGGATAATAAATCTGGAGGGCCGAAAATTGGTCTTTAGGTGAAATGGACAATCTGTGTGAAACGCCCAACCCCAGGATAGCATAGTTAATATCACCTTTGGTTAATGTAGCCTCTCCATGTACGATTACATTATCCAGTCTTTGCTGCTTTCTGAAATTCTCGCTAACACCCTTGATCCTGGCAACCATTTCAGCATCCTTATATCGGATCAATGCGTTGTCCTCTATAACTTCACTAACTACATCAACACCGGGCACTTCACGTACACTATCCAGTAGTGAGGTGCTGCTTTCGAAATATTTCCCTTCCGCCGACTCAATCTTCAACTCAGGATCGAACGAGCTGTACAGAGACCGTATCAATCCCTCTAACCCGTTGAAAACTGATAAAACAATAACCAATGCAGCAGTGCCGAAAGCCACCCCAAGCATGGAAATTAACGAGATCACATGAATGAAATTTCTTTTCTTTTTTGAGAGAAAATATCTTCTGGCTACAAAAAGGGAGGTATTCAAGGCTTTTCAGATTGAGGCGGAATGTCCAGCTTGGAAAGTATATCATCAATATTTTGGGCATGTTCCGAACCATGATCCTCTATGAAGATCAGCTCCGGTATTTTCCTTACCTGTTTGCCAATTCTGTTTCCCAATACCTTTCGGATTTCGCTTTTATGCTGGTTGACTACATCAATCACATTTTCGATCTTGCCTGTCGCCATTACACTAATATATATACTTGCTACACTTAGGTCAGGACTCATTTGGACCCGCGTTATGGTAAGTAGCGTATTCTTTATAGAATTACTCAACTTTAACCTGAATATATCACTCAGATCCTTTTGCAACTGCCTGCCTACCTTTAACTGTCTTTTACTGTCTGCCATTACCCTTCAAATATTCTATTAATTTTGTATTTTCTTCATTATTAATCAAATTTAAAGAATCTCTTCTTAGGACGTACACTAACCTTGATTATCCTTGCTGGCATTTTTTAGAATTAACGATCCGTACCGGTTAATTGGAGTATTTCTGCTAATTATTTTAATCAGGCTGCCCTTTTTCCTTGGTGAAATGCCTTTGACTATCCCCGAACTTCAATGGATGCTGGTTGGAGAATCTGTTTCACTAAGTCATATTCTTTATCTGGATGTCTGGGACGATATTGGACCACTATCTGCAATGGTTTATTCGCTGATCGATACTATTGGTGGCCGCACTCAATGGGGGTACCAGATGCTGGCAGCGCTGATATTACTATTACAGTGCTACCTGTTTAATCAACTGTTGATCTCAAATAAGGCCTATAACGAAAATACCTACATTCCTGCACTGATTTACATGATCCTGATGGGTTCGTTCTTTGATTTTTTCACCCTCTCCCCTGTTTTAATGAGTTGTACCTTTCAGTTACTGGTTATTAACGGCATCTTTCACCATATCGCGGTTAAAGCCAGGGACGAACAATTTCTGAATATTGGACTGGCCCTTGGGCTTTCGGCGCTGCTTTATTTACCTACATTGGCCTACTTTCCTATCAGCATTCTGGCGCTGGGATTGTTTAGTTCCATGACTTTCAAAAAATACATCCTTTTATTCTTTGGTTTCCTGTTCCCGATGGTTTTGGTTGGTATATACTTCTTTTGGCACGGAGCGCTGCTAAATTTTATTGAAAGTTACTTCTTTGCCTGGATGAACCTTCCTTTTACAGAAATGGTAAGCCTAAGGACTATGTTATTAATCTCAGCGGCATCTTTGGTTTTATTAGTTTTATCCTGGCTCAAAATTTACAGCAAGGGCAGATATAATAACCACCAAACCAATTTCATTCAGGTAATGGTACTATTTCTAGTGGGTTCTGGGATAATGATTTTCCTTAGCCGCGAGCGTGTGCCCCACCAGTTGATGATTTTCGCGGCCCCAATGGCTTTTTTTCTCAGCCATTATTTCCTGTTGATAAGGAGGAAGCTACTGGCAGAATTGGTCTTTATTGGTTTTCTGGCAGTTTCAATTACGGTCAATTACGGAGTACTTTACCGCTTTGCCATTCCAACAGGTATTTTTAACATTGAACAATTAATCGTTCAGCCCACTCCCTGGGACGAATTGGTCAGCGGAAAGAAATTACTAATTGTTGGCAATGAACCAGATGCATATTTACATGCTTATCCGGTAACTCCCTATCTGAACTGGAACTTGTCCAAAGAGCATTTGGAACGAATAAACGCTTTTGATAATCTATCGATGATTTATAATAATCTAAGAAATGATCTGCCTGAAATAATAATTGATCAACAGAATTTGGTCCCCGGTTTATTCAACCACATGCCGACAGTGGCATCACTTTATCAAAAGCAGGGCAATGCGTATTTGTTAAAATCTAGCAACTGATTTTTCCCACCCTGTTAGCATGGCGCCCGCCTTCAAAAGGTTCGGAGAGAAACACGTCTATCATTGCCCGGGTCATTTCAGGAGAGACGAAACGAGCTGGAATACACAAAACATTTGCATTGTTATGTTGTCGTGCCAGCTTGGCCAATTCCTCGTTCCAGCAAAGTGCGGCCCTAATCCCAGCGTGCTTATTGGCTACCATAGCTACCCCATTACCACTACCACAGACCAAAATACCCAGGCTATCAGGGTTTGCCTCCACATATGAGGCTACCGGGTGGGCAAAATCCGGATAATCTACAGATGACGGATCATGAGTACCGAAATCCTGGATATCATGACCGCTCGAATCCAAATGCTGATAAATTGACTGCTTGTAGTCAAAACCAGCGTGATCTCCTCCAATGGCTAATTTCATATTAATTATTTTCTTTAGAAAGCGCTTCTTGTTCCTCCGATTTTTTGATTACCATTTTACTAATATAGATACTTATTTGGTAAAGAAATACCAATGGAAATGCTATTAGCACCTGGCTTATAACATCCGGTGGCGTGAGAATTGCCGAGGCCAGAAGGATCACGATTATGGCATGCCTTCGATAGGTCCTCATCAATTCAGGAGTAACTAATCCTGCCTTTGTCAGAAAGTATACTACTATTGGCAATTGGAACATCAACCCACAGGCTAATACCAGCATGGATACGGTGGACACATAGGAAATAATGTCGAACTCATTCAAAATAGACTCAGCTACCTGATAGTTGGCCAGAAAATTTACTGCCAGGGGAGTCACTATGAAATAGCCGAATAGCACGCCAGTAATGAACAGCAGGCTTACAAAAAAAGTGGCGCCTCTGGAAACTTTCTGCTCGGTATCATATAGTCCTGGCCTGATGAAACGCCACATTTCCCAAAAAGCATAAGGAAACGCACACATTAACCCGATTACCAGTGATGAAAGAATATGCATGGTAAACTGACCGGTCATCTGACGGCTTTGAATGATAAATGGTAGCTCTTCGATGCAAAATACTCCAAAGCCAATTTTCTCACCCATCTGGCACATAGCGCGGTAGGTCCAGAAATCCGGCTTGGAGGGCCCTAAAATGATGGTATCCCATATCAGGTCTTTTGATAAAAAGGCCGCTATGGCAAATACCAATATTGAAGCAATTGATCGGATGAGATGCCATCTAAGCTCCTCAAGATGATCCAAAAAAGACATTTCCTTTTCCACTGATTATTCTTTATGAAGTGGGAAGATACTCATCCAGTCGTTCACTTCCTCTTTTACTGAAGATAGTACCCCTTCATCGGAGTGATTAACCAGCACTTTATCGATTAGGCCCACGATTCGGATCATGTCTGCTTCGACCATACCCCGGGTGGTTGCTGCGGGTGTACCTAGTCGCATTCCCGAAGTAACAAACGGAGATTTGTCGTCAAAGGGCACCATATTTTTATTAATGGTGATATCCGCTTTGATTAAAGTTTCTTCAGCCAGCTTTCCGGTGAGATCCTTGGACCGTAAATCAATTAAGATCAGATGATTGTCGGTTCCGTCAGAAATAATCTTATACCCAAGTTTTTTAAATGCTTCTGCCATGGAAGCGGCATTTTTCTTTACCTGGATAACGTATTCCAGGTACTGGTCGCTGAGAGCCTCTTTAAATGCAACTGCTTTCGATGCGATGACATGTTCCAATGGTCCACCTTGGGTACCCGGAAACACCCCGGAATCTAATACCGACGACATTTTTCTGATAATTCCTTTAGGAGTTTTAATGCCAAAGGGATTGTCGAAATCTTTTCCAAGCATAATCATACCACCACGAGGACCTCGTAATGTCTTGTGGGTGGTAGTAGTAACTATATGACAATGCTCTAATGGGTCATCTAATAAACCCCGGGCGATTAATCCTGCGGGATGAGCAATGTCCGCCATTAGCAACGCCCCTACTTTATCTGCTGCCTCTCTCATTCTTCGGTAGTTCCAGTCTCTGCTATATGCGGAGGCACCAGCTATGATCAATTTGGGGCGTTCCTTAAGTGCCGAGCGTTCCAATTCATCCCAATCGATGGTGCCTGTCAAAGGATCGACACCATAAAAGCTAGGCTGATACAATTTTCCGGAAAAATTAACATGTGAACCGTGGGTTAAGTGTCCACCATGTGAAAGGTCAAATCCTAAAATTTTATCACCGGGGTTCAGCACTGCCAGCATTACCGCTGCATTGGCCTGAGCTCCGGAGTGTGGCTGCACATTGGCCCAGGATGCCCCAAACAACTTCTTGGCACGATCTATGGCCAATTGCTCAATTTCGTCTACAAACTCACAACCTCCATAGTATCTTTTCCCAGGCAGCCCCTCTGCGTACTTGTTGGTAAGTACCGTACCCATGGCCTCAATTACCTGAGGCGAAGCAAAGTTTTCAGAAGCAATTAGCTCGATACCATTCTCCTGTCGCTCACGCTCTTTTTTTATTAATTCGAAAACTTCCTGATCTCTTTGCATGTTAGGGATTTGTAAAGTTGGCCAAAAATAAAAGATGGTACAGAATTAATCAAAGAACACCGATATTTCATGCTAATTTTCTGTAACTTATCTTAAACAACGAAATATCTGTGATCTATGCAGAATGCTTTTTGGTCTTCAATGATGCTGATTGTTATCACCGGTTGTCACCTGATTGGTATAGAGAAGGGCAATGGAGAAGTTAATTCTGAAAAGCGTCTAACCGATCATTTCTCGGAGATTCATTTAACCGGAAACTATGAAATCGGTTTGAAGAATGGTCCTAAAAGTCAAGTGGTTATTGTTACCGACGACAATTTGCTGGAGTACATTGAAACTGAAGTTGAAAATGAAGTACTGGTGGTAACCACCAGTAAAAAGTTACACAGTGAACATGGAATTAAGATATTTGTAACCTATGAAGATCTCAATAAATTAATATCCACCGGAGCTTCAATGATTACGGCTGAAGGACCTATTGTCTCGGAAAGGTTGGAAATCAACATACCAGGGGCCAGTCTGATCGATTTGGATGTTGATGTCACAGACCTGGAAATTATGTTGGCCGGTGCCGGTTCGGTTAAATTAAGAGGCCGGGCCGCTAACCAACACCTTTCGCTTAATGGGGTTGGGAACGTAGAGGCTTTTAATCTTGAAAGCCAATTCTGCGAGGTTACCGTCAGCGGTATGGGTGGTGCTGAAGTAAATGTAAAAGAAAATCTATATGCGCGCGTTAATGGTGTAGGAAGTATCAGTTATAAAGGGAACCCTGGTTCTGTTGACGAAAAAGTTTCCGGGTTGGGAACCATCCGCCCGGTGAAAGCAGCATCGGATCAGGATCAGTCGATTTAATTCTGTAGCTCAATTACATAATAATATTACATTGGCAATGAATAAACCGATATCTATCTGATATTCTGGAAATAATAGAAGAATTTTGTCATATTAGAAAAGTACCATGTTTTACGTACTTTTAAAGTATATATAGGGGAATTTTTTAATTTTAATAAAACCAGCAGTTATGTATAAGATTGTCGTTCCTACTGATTTTTCCAAACTTTCAGAACACGCACTGGATGTTGCCTTGGATATAGGCCGAAAGACCAATGGCGCGGTTTTCCTGCTCAACGTAATTGGGGCTAATAAGAATTACTCTTTCAGCTCAATGGGGGGTGGCGTTACAGATGAGTATGTCTCAGAAGATGACCGATTTGTACTGGAATTACACCGTTCCAATGAAAAACGCTTAAGAACTCTGATCGCCAAACATCAGCATGGAGAGGTACCGGTCTATCCATTTATTGAAATTGACGATTTGGATGAAGGTGTTAATCATTTCGCCGAAAGATTGAACTGCGATCTGGTGGTTATGGGGACTAGCGGTGAAAACACCTGGACTGAATATTTTGAAGGAAACCATACTGAACGTGTGATTCGAATTACCCATATCCCGGTACTTACTATCCGTAACCCAACTACCGACTTTAAGGTAAAAAATATCGTATTCGCCACCGATTTAAAAACGGTTGCTAAAGAGGGTGTGGATCAGATTGAAAAATTTGCTACTTATTATGGCGCTACCGTACATATGGTGCATGTAAGTAACGATGATCCTGAAAAGGTACGTAAACGCATGGAAGCATTTGCTGAGGAACATGAGACCCCTCATCAGGTACCGGAACTTACCATAAACCCGATCCGTGGTGGAAAGGTAGAGCAGGCTATTCTTGAGTTCGCCAAGGAGAAAAATGCAGATATAGTTGCATCAGTAAACCATGGTCGAAAGGGTCTGATGCATTTATTTGTGGGAGGTCTTTCAGAGCGGCTGGTACGCGACTCGGACGTACCGGTACTTACGATTCACATGGACCCCCACTAGAGGAAGCATTGAAGGAAACTCCATACCATTTTCATAATGGGATAATTCAACCATAGGTTCTTCTGATAAACCGTGGTCCATAATAAATTTACAGGATTTTCTTAATCTTATTGGCCTCCATGATAATGCTATTGAGTAAGTGTAAATCACGCGATTCAATGGCTTTCCTAAGCTTTTTCAGTTGGGTTACGTAATTATCCAGCACCTCAATGGCATTTTCGCTGTTTTGAACGAAGATAGAAGACCACATTTCCGGATTACTTTTGGCCAATCTGACCGTAGAGTCGAATCCTCCGCTGGCAAGATTAAGGATATGTTGTTCATCCTTTTCCTTTTTTAGAACGGTTAATGCTAGTGCAAACGAGCTTATATGTGAGATATGCGATACATATGCCACATGTTTGTCATGTTGCCTGCTGGTCATTTTTACGATGGGCATTCGCAGGCAATCGTAGACTTCATTAGCTATTAGTATAGCGCTCTTGCTGCTTTCCTGAACGTCACAAAAAATTACAACTTTATTCCTGAAAAGGTTTTTCAGTGCCGCTTGCGGGCCTGAGAATTCCGTTCCTGCCATAGGGTGGGTACCCAGATAGTTTGCTCTTTTAGGATGATCCTTAACCGCCTCAGATATCAGTTGTTTGGTGGAGCCGACATCAATAACAACCTGAGATTCTACTTGATCCAATACCTGAGGTAGCGTTTTAATGATGTGGTGAACAGACATTGCCAGAATAATGAGTTCACTTTGATCTATTGCCTGCTCAATCGGAAGAATACGATCTACAAGGTTTCTTTGCAGTGCTTGTTGACAATGACTCTCACTGATATCGACCCCAATCACTTCGGTCGCGAATCCTGATGCTTTCAGGTCCAAAGCCATCGAACCACCAATAAGACCTAGTCCAACTATTGAAATTCGCATAGAATTTTTTGCTGTTAAAGATAGAAGGTTTTAAAATTATTAGTTAGGAATTAAGAATTAGTATTTGGTGCTGGGTGTTGAGTGTTCACAGGGGATTTATACACTCTAAACTGTTGTTGCTTCAGTGCAACTAGGACGAAGTTTTCAATTTATCTTTGAACCTTTTTTTGAACTTTTCAACCTTTGGTTTCGCAATAGCTACGATATAAGGATGGTTGGGGTGTTTCTGGTAATAATCCTGGTGATAATCTTCAGCTGGGTAGAAGATACTATATTGCTGTACCTCGGTCACTATAGGATCGGCGTAAACCTGGTCACTGGTGAGTTTGCTTATGTATGCTTCTGTGATTTCCTTTTGTTGTTCATCATGATAATATACTGCCGAACGGTATTGCTTCCCTATATCAGGTCCTTGCCGGTTTAAGGTGGTCGGATCATGAGTGGCAAAGAAAATCTCCACCAGTTCGGCATAGGTTATTTGGTTGGGATCAAAATTTATTTGCACCGCCTCTGCATGATCTGTCTTGCCATAACTAACCTGTTTATAAGTGGGGTTCTTTTGTGAACCTCCAGTATAACCCGAAATAACATCCTGTACTCCTATCACCCGTTCGAACACCGCTTCAGTGCACCAAAAACAGCCGCCGGCAAACGTTGCCTGTTTCTGTGTCTGGGCATCAGCCAGGTTAACAGCGGAAATACCTGCCTGATAAGTATCCTTACCGTCAACGCAGGAAATGAAAAGTACCAGTAAAATAGGAAAGCCAAACTTCATATTTTTTTGCTCAGGTTATAGATTAATTAACGTCTTCAAAGGTATAAAGTTCCTGTGGGTACTAATTGTGGTTACCAGAAGGGCTAAAAAAAGGGAATCCTTACCGAACATCGATAAGGATTACCTGTTTAACACCCTTAAAAAAATAAACTATGAAATAAGCTATGCTTGTTCATACAATAATAGATGGTGGCCGATGCACCACCAACCGAGGATGCTGGTTTAAATTACCGAAGTAATATTTTTCCATTTATTGAGCATTTGCAAGTATCTCTTGTTCTAGTACATTAATTATATTTACTTTGTCCCTGACAAAACGAAATCATGGGAATTGTTGGTTCACTCTTCTTTTTAATTCTGCTGGCAATCAGCGCAGTAATAGGTATATGGTTGGAAAAAGCAGAGAAAAACCGGTAGTTCCTACTTGTGCTGCTGTTTTGCCCAATTGTCCCTCAAGGTTACTGTCCTGTTGAAAACCAATGCTCCGGGTTCGGAATCCTGGTCGATAATAAAGTACCCTTGTCTTTCAAATTGAAAAAAGTCCCAGGGCCGGGCATTCTTAAAACTGTATTCCACCTTGCCCTGAGCGATCTCCAGCGAGTTGGGATTAAGGAATTCTTTAAAATCTTTTTCCGGATGCCCAGCCGGGTCCTCGCTTGAAAACAGTCGGTCATACAGCCTGATCTGTGCATCCAGGGTGTATTTTGCGGATACCCATCCCAACGTTCCTTTTACTTTTTTACCACTGGTATCAGAGCCGCTTTTAGTTTGAGGGTCGTAGGTACAGAGCAAAGTGGTTACTTCGCCGGTCTCAGGATCTTTTTGGTAATCTTCACATTTGATAATATATCCGTATTTCAAACGAACTTCGCGGCCGGGGCCCAGGCGAAAGAATTTTCTGGGAGGGTCCTCCATAAAATCTCCCCGTTCAATATACAGCTCCCGGGTAAAGGGAATTTCTCTGGTGCCTGCATCTGGGTTTTCAGGATTATTAACTGCCGGCAACCACTCTTCCTTTTCTTCCGGATAATTGGTGATAACTACTTTCAACGGGTCCAAAATACCAAAACGACGAGGTGCTTTGGCATTAAGGTCTTCCCTGATACTGAATTCTAACAACGCGACATCAATTACTCCATCTCTTCTGGCCACTCCAACCCGGTCGCAGAAATTCCTGATCGCCTCCGGGGTATATCCCCTCCTTCTTAAACCGCTGATGGTGGGCATTCTAGGGTCATCCCAGCCACTCACTACTTTTTCCTGCACCAGTTCCAGAAGTTTTCGTTTGCTCATAATGGTAAAACCAATATTCAGTCTGGCAAATTCATACTGTTTCGAAGGGAACAGGTCCAGTTGTTCGATAAACCATTCGTAAAGAGGACGGTGCACCTCGAACTCCAGAGTACACACGCTATGAGTAATACCCTCAATGGCATCCGATTGTCCATGAGCCCAGTCATAAGTAGGATATATACACCATGCATTCCCGGTCCTGTGATGCGGGGTGTGACGTATCCTGTACATAATTGGATCCCGCAGGTGCATATTTGGTGAGGACATATCTATTTTTGCCCTCAGCACTTTGGCCCCCTCCTGGTATTCACCGTCCTTCATCCTCTTGAATAAGTCCAGGTTTTCATCTACCGAGCGATTGCGAAAAGGGCTCTCTATACCAGGGCGCGTGGGTGTACCCCGACCTAAACTAATTTCCTCTGCAGATTGATCATCCACATATGCTTTACCCATTTCAATTAGATTAACCGCCAACTGATACAGCTCTGAGAAATAATCAGAGGCATAATACAGGCGGTCCCCCCAATCAAAACCAAGCCATTTAATATCGGCCTGGATGGATTCAACATACTCAACTTCTTCTTTTTCGGGGTTGGTATCATCAAACCTGAGATTACATAAGCCCTGATACTTCTCGGCAATCCCAAAATTCAGACATATGGATTTAGCATGCCCAATATGGAGGTATCCATTGGGTTCCGGAGGGAAACGGGTATGGACCCGACCATCATGTTTATTGTTTTCCCGGTCTTTGTTAATTATCTCTTCAATGAAATTGAATCTTTCCTTTGGAATATCTGATGACATGCTGTCTAATTTAGCGGCAAAGATAATACAATTAAAGCAGCAAGGGCAAGAGGGCAGAGAATTGAGGGCAGGGTAACATTACGCAAAGCGCCTGGAGCAAGGCACACTGCCCAGGGTGCTTAACTTTTTAGAAATTTACGCAGGTCCCTGGCAGTTCGTTCAGGAATTTCTTCCATAGGAATGTGTCCCACACCCTCATACACAATTAACTGTGAGTTAGGAATACAGACCTGAAACCAATATCCGTTTTCGATGGGGACCCATGCATCTTCTTCACCCCACATGATGAGTGTAGGAGCGGTAATATCTTTCAATTTATTACTGCGGCTCTTGTATTTACCATTTGCAAGCGCATGGAAGGCCTCGGGGTTCCCGGCTCGACTGATCAGGTCATAATATCTATCTACTAATTCATCAGTAACCTGTTTCTGATCTACAAATACCTGGTTGAGAAACTTCCTTAAAACATTTTTTTTGATGGCATACTTCATCACTTTCCCCAAAACCGGTGTTCGTGCCATTTTGAAAGGAAGTGGAATATTCTGTTCTTCCATAAATCCTGCGGAAGAAATCAGTACCAGTTTTTCAACCCTGTCAGGTTTGCTAATAGCCATTTCCCAGGCCAGCCAGCCACCCAGTGAACTTCCGGCTATACTGCATTTTTGAATGCCCAACTGGTCCATAAACCGCGTCATAAACTTTACCAGCGCCTTAATACTGTAATCATACCCATCCATTGAATCGGACAGACCAAACCCTGGCAAATCCAGTCTAATTATTTGGTGAGAGCCGGATAACGCTTTTGACCACTTATCGAAAGTATGTAAGCTGGAAAATGCTCCATGGATCAGCAGTAAAGGTTCACCTGCTCCCTCCACCCGGTAGTGAACCAGGGATCCATCGATTACCAGGAAACGGGAATCGTCATTAGTATATTTTTGCAGACAGTTCAAGTAATTCACCTTTTTACATTCCAATAAGATAACCAATAATACCAGTGGAGCGTCACCGGAAATCTAGAAATTTCTTCATAAGTGATAAAAATTTGAATTTTATATGAATTATTTTGTATTATTTTTATAATTAATTTACATTTATCGTGGGCAGGGAGCCGCTAACTATGAAAACTATTGAATTCAAGGATTCAACGGGCAATACATTTGCTTTTGTACGGAAAGACCATGATAAACCGTGGATTTACATCCAGTGGGTTGGTGTGTTAAAGGTAGACGAGATAAAAAAGGTGATGACCCAGAATATCAATTTTCTTAAAGAAATCAATTGTCAATACGTGCTAAGCGACAGAAGTAAATCAGAGGGTAATCTTTTTGAGTTGAGTCACTTTATAGAGCATAAATGGGCTTCTTCTGCAGTTGAAGCAGGGTTACGCGGTGTGGCTAACGTAACCGCCCCTTCAGCGCCATCAGCGTTTACCTCGCAGGACCTGGCTAGCAGGGTGCTTGGGTTTGAATTCAAATCTTTCGGATCGCTGGAAGAAGCAGAAGCGTGGCTGATCGAGTGTAGTTCTATGGCCAGACACTAAACGGGTACCAGATTGCAGTTTTCGCCATCGTACTCAATTTCAGTGGTAACATGGGTAATCCCATGATTTTCAGCGGTTGACTGCACCTGACTTTTTACTTTAATCACTTGTTGCTTGGAAATGGTTTCAGGTACTACCACATGTAAGGTCATCACGGTTTGCATCCCATCCATACTCCATACTCTTAAGTCGTGGCTGGATATCACGCTGGGAATTGCCCGTAGGTCGATAGTGAGTTGTTCAATATCCAGGTTCTCTGGCATGCGTTGTAAAAAAATTTTGAGAGTCTTTTTTAAAACCTTGATTACGTTATATAGGATGAATAAGGTAAAAAGTACTGAAAAGATACCGTCTAATTCCGGTATTTCATAGAGGCGCATTACTATGGATATAACCAGTACACCAATCCACCCCAATACATCCTCCCAAAGATGCCAACTCACCATCTGCTGATTTAATGATTCACCCTTGCGCAGCTTAATCACCGCTATACCATTAAAAATGATTCCTAATATGGCCAGTAGCATCATTCCTTTGGTATCGGGTTGCACCGGATTGAGAATTCGTGGAATGGCTTCAATTAGTATTAATAAAGACCCTGAAATCAATACCACTGCGTTGATAAGTGCAGATAATAATGAAAACCGGGCATAACCATGTGTATAGTGAGAGTCTCGTGCCTTATTGGAATATTTTTCCAGATACCAGGAAAGTCCCAGCGAAATGCTATCACCCAGATCATGTAAAGCATCTGAAAGTATAGCCATACTGTTGGTCAGGAAACCTCCGATTATCTCAATAACAGTAAAAACCAGGTTTAGCAGGAACGCAACCCGGATGTTGGCAGTATTGTGATGATGATTATGGTGAGAGGACCCCATGAATAAATATACCAAATCTGATTGAAAGGGCTAATGCTGGTCCCAGATCACGTGGGCACCACCCAGGTCAAATCGCAGGTTGACCTCCTGACCTGGGGAATACTTTACATTTAAGGGTTGTATGCACCAAAGCTGACAACCGCCGGTCTTTAGTTCAAGTTGCTGACAGTTACCCAGATAGGTAACGCCAATGATTTCTGACAATGTCGCGGATTCATTGTCTTTGACGATAGTTATATGCTGTGGTCTTAAACATAAAATTCCCGTTTTATCTCCGATCTCATTCAAATCTAATGAGCCAATTTCACTATTGACCCTACCGCCATCGCTGGTTACGGGAATTAGATTGACCTTTCCAAAAAAGGAGGCAATATAGCTGTCCATTGGGTGATCGTACAATTGATTGGGAACGCCTACCTGTAGTAACCTTCCATTGCGTAGTATGGCGATTCTGTCGGCCATCGACATGGCATCCTGAATATCGTGAGTAACCAGAATGGCTGTGGTTCCGGAAAGTCTGAGAATAGCAGAAACTTCGCGTCTCACCTGGTCCTTTAACAGGGTGTCTAAATTACTGAACGGTTCGTCCAACAATAACAATTTTGGTTTTGGCGCTAACGCACGGGCTATAGCTACTCGCTGCTGCTGTCCGCCTGACAGCTGATGCGGGTAGCGATCCTCAAAACCCTTTAATTCAACCAGTTTCAACATTTCCATTAATCGTGAATGGCGCTCCGTTCTACTCCATGATCCCAAACCGAAAATAATATTCTTGGCCACTGTCATATGAGGGAATAGGGCATAATCCTGGAAAACCAGGCCCACTTGCCGGTGTTGCGGGTGGATAAAGTGCCCGTTGCCTGCTACCAGTTGGTTGTCCAGATAAACCGAGCCACCATCCGGTTGTTCAAGTCCGGCAATTATTCGCAACAGGGTGGTTTTCCCACAGCCGCTTTCTCCGGTTAAAGCAAGTAATTCTCCCTGGGTAACCTGAAGGCTTACATTCTCAACTGCCAGGGAATTCCCGGTGAATGTTTTGGTTACACTTTGAAGCTCCAGAAGGCTCACGGCGATTTTCTTTTAATAAGGATGGTGTTTAAAATATAAACCGGCACCATACCTACCAGTATAATTACCAGACTGGGAACCGCAGCAGCAGCCATCTGCTCGTCACTGGCCAGCTCAAACGACCGGGTTGCCAGGGTATTAAAATTGAAAGGCCTTAAGATCAAAGTTAATGGTAATTCTTTCAAAATATCAACGAACACCAGCAGCAAGGCGGTACCCAGCGCGCCTTTTAGTAAAGGCAGGTTTATATTCATCAATCTTCTCCAGTTACCAACACCTAATGTGGCGGCCGCTTCATCCATTGACCGGGCAACTTTTTCAAATCCTGACTCTACGGGGTTAAAGGCTACCGACAGAAAACGTACGGTGAAGGCAAAAAGAAGACCGAACACCGTACCGGTTAAAACCAGGCCCGGTGTTGTCAGATTCAACTGCCGAAACAAACTTATGATATTCTTATCTACCAACAGGAAGGGCACCAACACACCTATGGCGACAACTGCCCCGGGTATCGCATAACCCATGGTAGAAAGTTTCATAAGTCCGTCATAAACTCGGTTCCGCTGCAATCGGCTTACAAATAATAACAGTAAACTAACTGCAGTACATACCGCCGATGCTCCAAATGCCAGTGTAAAGCTGTTAAAAATGGTGGTAATGAAATCTATATGGGAAACGTCTGCAAAAGACGACAAGCACCAAACCGCCAATTGAAATAAGGGTAATATAAACCCCAGAAATACTGGCAGTAAGCAACATAAAAATGCCATCCATTTAGAACTCCCCGTCAGTCTATTCTTTTTTAGCGGTCGTTCCGCTAACACCGGATTGTAAAACCGTTCCTGCCCGCGAAAATATTTTTCTAACAGCAGTATAATGAATACAGTCATTAGCAGCGTAGCACTTAGATAAATTGCCGCTTGAATATCTTCCAGGGAAAACCAGCTATGAAAGATCCCGGTGGTAAACGTGGTGACACCATAATAAGTTACCGCTCCATAATCATTAAGTACTTCCATAGATACCAGAGTTAACCCTGCCACCAGTGCTGGCCTGGCAACCGGTAGAATAACCTTGAAAAAGGATTGGGTGACAGATGCCCCTAAGGTCTGACTGGCCTCTATCAGGGACCGGAATCTGGTTAGGAAAGCTGTTCTGGCTATTACATAAACATATGGAAACAAAGCCAGGGACATAATAACCATTACTCCGTATAGGTTCAATATATCCAAATGCAGCACCTTTAGCCCAAATGCTTTTCTTAAGCTGGTTTGAATAAACCCTGTATAATCAAATATTCCGGCATAGGTGAAAGCCATAATGTAGGTGGGTATGCTCAATGGCATGATCAAAAGCCACTCCAGCAACCGACGGCCTGGAAATTGTGTGGTACTTACTAACCATGCAGTGGGTAACCCCCAAAAAAGTGTAAGTAGACCGGTACCAAATACCAGCAGCAAAGAATTTTTAACATAATCAGGGAGCAAAAACTTTTGCAAATGCTCCCAATTGGCTCCGGGTCCTTTAAAGAGCCCGGCAATAACAGTATAAATGGGTATGCCCAGCAACAGCATCACTACCAGGGCGGCAATCAGCCATTTACTGACAGGCCCGATTCTAAATGGCAGTCTGTTGGTGGAAATCAAACCAAAACTACTTCCAGCCGACTTCGTCGAACAACATTACCGCTTCACGGTTGTGGACGCCAAGTTGACCCAGGTCAAGGGTATCTATCTTGAAGTCACCCCAAGATTCCAATAAGGCAGCTTTGGCGGTACCGGGCCTCACCGGGAATTCAAAATTGGCCTCGGCGAATACTTTCTGTGCATCGGCTGATGACAGGTATTCAATAAATCGGATGGCATTTTCTTTATTTGGTGCATGGCTGGCAACTCCCGCACCACTTACGTTTATATGCGTACCCCGGCCGCTTTGATTTGGAAATATAACTCCAATTGCTTCTCCGGCAGCTACCTCTTCGGCATTGTCCGAAGTCAGCATTTTACCAATGTAATAGGTATTTAAAACTGCAAGATCACCCACCCCTGCTGCTACCGCCTTCACTTGATCTCGATCATTACCTTTTGGTTCCCGAGCCATATTTGCGACCACTCCGGAAGCCCAATCCCTGGCATTTTCAGTACCAGTACCAGCTATTATTGACGCCAATAACGACTGATTGTAAATGTTACCGGATGACCGAATCAACACCTTTTCTTTCCACTGTGGGTCAGTCAATGATTCATAGTCGGGCACTGCCCCTGGATCCACCCGATCCAGTGCATAGGCAATCACCCTGGCACGGTAAGTCAGGCCAAACCAGTATCCTTGCTTTTCCCTAAAAACCGGGGGTATGTTTTCGTTGAGGATCTGAGATTCTATGGGTTGCAGTAATTTCTTCTCTTTGGCGCGGTGCAACCTTCCTGCATCCACTGTAATTAATACGTCCGCAGGTGATGCTTCAGCTTCCATTTCCATTCGGTTGATTAATTCATCTGCACTGGCATTGACCACATTGACCTTAATACCGGTGCTTTTCTCAAATGCTTCAAAAAGTTTCTGATCAGGCTCGTAGTGACGATGGGTATATACATTAACAACCTCTTCTGTAACTTGTTGATTTTCTGCATTTTCTCCTTTTTCGGGAGTACACATGCCGAACAGCAATGTTGATAGAATTACAACCTTTGAAATCCTTAATAAATTCATTGATATAATTATTTAAATGGTAAGGGCTGACAAATGTAAATAATTATTTGGAATAATTCTAAATAAGAAAATTGTCAATTTTCAACCCCGGATCAGCTGTATGCGTTATATTAAGTGGGACAGTGAAATGAGTTTATGGTGAAGAAGTACGTTTTCGGTCTATTGTTAGCTTTGATATCTCAGGGGGCAGTTACTTTCTGTGCTTGGTCTCAAACTATTGGGTTTGACATTATGAACGGGAAGGACCGGATTTCAATACCGTTTGAGAGTTATAACAATCTGATTGTGATTCCGGTGGTGCTGAATCACCGTATGCCACTGCGGTTTGTGCTTGATACCGGTGTACGTACCTCAATACTGACAGACCGTACATTCTCTGATATTCTAAATATTTCATACAACAGAAAAATTCCCCTGGTCGGGGCTGATGGCGACCGCCAGATTGTGGCCTACGTTGCTAACGGCATTTCCTTAAAACTCCCTGGTGTAGTGGGACAGGGTCAAGCGTTACTGGTGCTTGAAGAAGACTACCTGCAATTAAAGAATTACCTGGGAACTGAGGTTCACGGTATTCTTGGATATGAATTATTCAGCAGGTTTATAGTTGAGATCAATTACGAAAATAAAATGCTGATCCTGCATGAACCTTTCTCTTATAAACCAAAGAAAAGGCGCAACGTGATACCCCTTGAGGTAAAGGATACCAAACCGTATATTTATAGCACGCTGAAGCTTCAAGACGGTACCTCCATAGCTGCCAAACTAATGCTGGATACAGGAGCCAGTCACTCACTTTTATTGGACATGGACTCACACAAGTCTTTAAAGCTTCCGGAAAAAGTTGTACGGACCAATCTGGGACGTGGGCTGGGTGGTGATATAGACGGCCATATCGGAAGAATTGGCAGCATGGAATTTGGCAAATTCGAGTTTGAAGGGGTAATCGCATCCTGGCCTGACAGAGGTAGCTTTACGGACATTCTAAGAAAAACCGGTAGGCAGGGAACCATAGGTGGCGGTTTGATGACGCGTTTTACTCTGGTTATTGATTATTTCAACGGAAACCTGTATTACCGCAGGAACCATAATTTCCAAAACAGTTTTGAGTACAATATGTCTGGAATTACAGTAAAAGCTCTGGGTCCTAAGTTAAACGTATACGTTATAAGCAAAATAAGTAAAGATTCACCTGCCGGTAAGGTGGACATGTTAATTGGTGATAAGATTACCGCAATAAACGGGCATACTACCAAAGACATGACCCTGGGCCAGATAAATAGTTATTTCAGAACCAAACCAAACAGAAAGGTTAGAATTGACTTGCTGCGTGATAATGAAAAGTTAAGCCGGAAAATCCGGCTTGAAAGGGTTATTTAGTGATTTAACAGGGCTCTTTTTCTAAAGACCATTCCCGGGAACCAGGATGACTCAGGCTGTGCTATATTGACTACCGAATGCTCCTCGGTCTGCACTTTGTGAGCAATGGCATTTAAAATATCAAATGCAAAAGTATCGGAGGCTATATTGTCCTTCAATAAATAATCCTGAACACCAGGGATCATTAGTTCGGTGTGATTATTCTCCTTCAACAAAGTTACTATGGCCAATTTGGTACTCTTGTTAGACCTCAACTGGTTGATAAACTCCTTGATATCATCGACCTCGAACGAACCTTCGATCAGCACATAATCCGGTTTATAATACTGGGCTATTCGCCAGCCTTCTTTAAGGTCGAACGTGGCATTCACCACGAATCGCTTCCATCTGAAATTTCGCAAATGCAGACTCAAACAACCCATTTCCCTGGGGTTGTTACCGATCATCAGCACCTTGATCTGTTTTGATGGAGGTGTGGCCAGTAATTGATTTCGGTACTTATGCCTGATAACGGCTTGCTCTTTAGAAATCATGATAGTGGTTCTTGGTCAAAAAGTGTTTAGTGGTTAATTTATAACGTATTTTCAGGCTATAATGTTCCTATGAAATAGCATTAATTTATGATATTTTAGTATTTATCAGCAAAAGTATCACCTTGTCAGATCTGTTTGAGGAGCGGCCCTCGAGTTGTTGGCATATCCAGCGGCGAATTAGTATTACCTTAGATTGGTTAACCGAAAACTGCCTCTATTTTGGAAATTGATTCTATACACATCCGTTTCAACCAGGATGCTGTTTGGCTGATGAATATTTGTTTAGCCATAGTAATGTTTGGAGTTGCTCTGGGTGTTCGTTTTGATGATTTCAGAAACCTTTGGCACAATCCCTTGCCATCAATTATAGGGATCATTTCTCAATTCCTCTTACTACCGGCTCTTACATTTTTGCTGGTTGTCCTACTCGAACCGCATCCAAGTATTGCCCTGGGTATGATTATGGTCGCTGCATGCCCGGGCGGTAATGTTTCAAATTTTATGACTCACCTGTCTGGGGGCAACACCGCGTTGAGCGTCAGTTTGACGGCATTTGCAAGTTTAGCAGCGATAGTTATCACGCCTGTCAACCTTCAGTTCTGGGGAAATTTGTATGAACCAACGCGAAGTATTCTTCAAGTCGTCCACATGGATGCATTATCGATGTTCAAAACAGTAAGTCTTATTTTGGGGGTTCCCCTGATCATCGGTATGGGTTGGCAATACTATCGCCCTAAATCCGCGGCCAAACTCGCCAAGTGGTTAAAGCCGCTCTCCATTCTGATTCTGGTTGGATTTGTTGGAGCTGCGTTTGGTGCAAATTTTGATATTTTTCTCCAGGTTATCCACATTATCGCTTTGATTGTATTGGCTCATAATGCCTTGGCTTTAGGCTCGGGTTATCTGCTGGCCAGGTTATGCTCTTTATCGGTTGCTGATAGGAAAGCGCTTACCATTGAAACCGGCATCCAAAATTCAGGGCTGGGGCTGGTGCTTATTTTTACCTTTTTTGATGGCTTGGGAGGTATGGCCCTGATAGCAGGATGGTGGGGTGTATGGGACATTGTATCCGGACTTACCATTGGCTGGATATGGTCTAAAAAGCTACCAAACTCCCATGACAAGGTTAGTTCAGTGCTGTAGCCAAATTCTCTGCAAATTGACGGAAAATTAGCTAACTTGACTTTTCGGGTTATAGGGTAATGGTTCCTGGAGCACTGATTAATCGATCCTTTAAATGAAGATTAAAAGAAGAAAGTTTTTGCGAAATTCCGTGGTAACAGGCACGGGAATGCTTGGATATCACAATTTATCTGCGAAAAGTAGATTATTGGAGCAACCTGTCCCACACCCCATAGTAATGGCCACATGGGACAACTCACCAGCAGTAGATACTGCCTGGAAAGTTATTGCTGCCGGAGGTAATGCGCTGGATGCTGTTGAAGCCGGCGCCAGGGTACCTGAAAAAGACCCCCTTGACAAAAGTGTAGGTTACGGAGGTTTACCGGATGAATCGGGTGTAGTTACCCTGGATGCCTGTATCATGGATCACCAGGGCAACGCCGGCTCGGTTACATTTCTTCAGCACATAATGCACCCCATATCTGTTGCCCGCAAGGTGATGGAGGAAACGCCACACGTGATGCTTAGTGGCCAGGGGGCATTGGACTTTGCGCTGGAACAGGGTTTCCGAAAAGAAAAATTGCTAACTGAGGATTCTAAAAAAGCCTGGGAAGCCTGGTCGAAGCAGAAAAAACCTTTTGGTGAAACCAATTTCGAAAACCACGACACTATTGGTATACTGGCAATCGATAAACAAGGAAATATCGCAGGAGCCTGCACCACCAGCGGGATGGCTTATAAAAAACACGGCCGGGTAGGTGACTCGCCAATTATTGGTGCTGGTATGTATGTTGATAATGAGGTAGGTGGAGCTTGTGCAACCGGGGTAGGCGAATACGTTATGAAGACACTGGGCTCCTTTCTCATTGTAGAATTGATGAGACAAGGTGCGTCACCCCAGCAAGCCTGTGAAGAAGCCATAGAACGTATCGTAACCAGGCATCCGCGACGTTTCAAAGACTTTCAGGTGGGTTACCTGGCAATAAACAAGCAAGGCCAAAAGGGCGCTTACGGGACAGAAAAAGGTTTTGAATACACCTTATCTCAAAATGGATCCCTCAGGTTAAATCCCGCTGATTATTTCTTAAAAAAGTAGGTATATAATCATGAAAAAAACGATGACCCTATTAGTAGCAGCTCTATTAAGTACAGCTGCAATGGCGCAGCGTACCCAAAAACCAGTGCTGCATGCGAAAAACTGGATGGCCATAACCGGTAAACCCTTGGCTGCCAGCTCCGGTGCGGCCATTTTTCATGCAGGCGGTAATGCAGTGGATGCTGCCTGTGCCATGCTGGGCGCCACATCTACCATGTGGGATGCCCTGAGCTGGGGCGGGGAAACCCAGGCATTGATTTACAACCCCAATACAGGAAAGGTGATTGGGGTAAATGCATTGGGGGTAGCTCCCAGCGGAGCAACGCCTCAGTTCTATACCGAAAAGGGGATGGAATTTCCGCCCGATTTAGGGCCGCTGGCCGCAGTAACACCCGGTACGCCCGGTGGATTAATGACCATGTTGGCTGAATTTGGCAGCATGAGCCTTAAGCAAGTACTCGAGCCCAGCATTCAGTTAGCTTCAGGCTATCCTATCGAAGCACAGACAGCCAACTGGCTGGAGGTTCAGAAAGAAAACCTTCGTAAATGGCCCTATTCCAGGGCGGTCTTCCTGGTACATCAAGGAGAAAGAGAAGCGCCAGAAGCGGGTGAAATATTTGTACAAAAGGACCTCTTAGCCACCTTGAACAAATTAGTTGAAGCGGAAACTGCCGCACTGAATGCGGGAAAATCCAGGGAAGAAGCTATCTATGCCGCCTATGATCGGTTTTATAAGGAAGACATTGCGGCAGAATTTGCCAGAGGTTGCCAGGAAATGGGGGGATTGATTACTAAGGAAGATCTGGCCAACTGGAAAGTGCATCTGGAGGAGCCGGTGAAGACCACATATAAGGAACTGGAGGTGTATAAGCTAACTACCTGGGTTCAGGGACCGGTGATGCTGCAGGCTTTGAACATGCTCGAACAGATGGATGTAGGATCCATGGGATATAATAGCACGGCCTACATCCACGCATTATACCAGGTGATGAACCTGGCTTATGCCGATCGCGATTTTTATTACGGGGACCCTTACTTTCCTCCCGAAGAACCTGTGAAGGGACTGCTGTCGAAAGAATACGCCAAAGAACGGTTGAAGGAAATAAACTGGGAACGCAACGATACTTTGGTTAAACCAGGTGATCCCTATCCGTTTCAGGGGGAACAAAAAAACCCATTCCTGCATTATATCGAGCAATGGAGCAACAAAGTCAGTCATGTTTCCCCCTCAATCCATAAGGATCCCATGCAGACAGATAATTTCTTCGCGGGAACTACTTCGATACAGGCTGCGGACGCGGAGGGCTGGGTAGTAAGTGTCACTCCCAGTGGTGGCTGGATCCCTGCATCGATTGCCGGTAGCACCGGGATTGGCATGAGTCAACGGATGCAAAGCTTTGTACTTGATCCACGGCAAAATCCATATAATGTGTTGGAACCGGGTAAAAGACCGCGGGCCACGCTTACCCCCAGTATGGTATTGAAAGATGGAAAACCTCACCTTTCCTTTGCCATTCAGGGTGGTGATGCCCAGGACCAGAACAGCCTGCAGTTTTTCCTCAATATGGTGGAGTTCGGGATGAGTGTGCAGCAAGCTACTGAAGCTGCAGACTTTCTAAGCTACCAGATGCGTAACAGCTTCGGGGGCCATGAGATCAAGCCCGGTTACCTGACCCTAAATCAGAATGTTCCACCGTGGGTACGAAATGAACTAAATCAGAAAGGCTACAAACTCGATTTTAGGGAAAGAACTTCAGGACCCATGAATGCCATCTATTTCGACCGGAATCATGGAAGCATGTGGGGTGGGTCGAGCAATTATGGAGAAGATTACGGGATAGGCTGGTAATGGAATACAGAGTACTCCCTCGAATCGGCTGGAAGCTGAGCTGCATCAGTTTTGGATGCATGTCTTTGAGCATGGAGCAGGGAGGAAAGAGCAGGGAGCAGGTATATAAACTGAATGAACGGCTGCTCCATAAGGCGGTGGATTTGGGTATTAACTACTTCGATACTGCTGATATCTATAATAAAGGCGAGAACGAAACCACCGTGGGCCAGGCGTTGCGCGCAAAACGCAAAGAGGTATATCTCGCTACCAAAGTGGGTAATCAATTACGGCCCGATGGATCAGGATGGGACTGGAATCCCCGAAAAGAATATATTCTGCAGGCAGTGGAAGGCAGTTTAAAGCGTCTGCAAACCGATTACATTGATCTATACCAACTACATGGAGGCACCATTGAAGACCCCATAGACGAAACCATCGAAGCATTTGAACTACTAAAACAACAGGGTAAGATCAGAGCCTATGGGATCAGTTCTATCAGGCCCAATGTGATAAGGGAATATGTTAAGCGCTCGAGCATGGTAAGCGTGATGATGCAGTACAGTCTATTGGATCGTCGACCGGAAGAAAGTTGCCTGGGGTTGCTTGAAAAGAACAATATTGCAGTGATGGTACGTGGGGCGGTGGCTAAGGGCTTGCTGGTAAATAAGCCCCCGAAAGAATATCTTGGTTATCCGCAGGAAGCAGTTGCAAGAATGGCCGGATTAGTTGCAGGAATTGAGGACCAGGGCCAAAGGTCGGGAGAGCAAAGCCCAGGGGTGAGACTCGAGGCGCAGGAAGTAAATATGGATAGTTCCGCAAACGAGACCCGATCGCCGGCCCAGACCGCAATACAATTTGCACTGAGGGGGCCGGCAGTTTGCTCGGTGGTAGCAGGCATGCGCAATCAGGAGCAACTAATGGAGAATGCGGGGGCAACTGCAGCGACACGCTTAACGGAACAGGAGTACCAGCAGTTAAGATTGGTGCTTGAACCCAACAAGTACCTGGCGCATCGTTAGCATATGGAATACCTGTCAACATTGAATATTAACAACATCTTTGACCTGCTGGGCACTTTTGCTTTCGCCGTAAGTGGCATACGCCTGGCCTCGTACAAGAAATTCGACTTGTTTGGCGCGTATGTAATAGGTCTGATAACCGCAATCGGTGGTGGAACAGTACGGGATATCCTATTGGGGGTATCGCCGTTTTGGATGCATGAACCAAGTTACGTAGTGGTTACCGGTGTAGCGCTGCTGGCCACCCAAATATTCAAAACCGGTTTATTCCGTTGGGGCAAGACCTTATTTCTCTTTGATTCTATTGGATTAGGTCTATTTACGGTAGTAGGGTTCGAGAAAAGTCTGGCCGCCGGTTATCCCTTCTGGGTTTGTATTATGATGGGTGCTATAACCGGATCCGTTGGGGGTGTGCTTCGAGACGTCCTGATCAATGAAATACCCCTGTTGTTCCGCAAAGATATATATGCCCTGGCGTGTGTTGCCGGCGGTATAGTCTATTCTGTCTGTCATCTAATAGGGATGTCTGCTTTGGTCACAGAACTGCTTGCGGCAGTTACCGTGGTTATCATCCGAATTATCGCGGTAAGTATGAACATTCAGCTTCCGTATTTGAAGTAATGGTAAATCACTATAATCATCATTTGGGGAAAGAAGCATGATTAAATCAGGGATGATAAACTATTTGATGATGACCGAATAAGTAAATTGGGGGTTGGTGGTTAAGTGGTTTAGTGATTTAGAATAATTTCGACTAACTCTGTTTATTCATGATTTTTTTATCGGCTGAAGGCCTTACCAAACAATATAGCGAGAATCCCCTTTTTAAGGACCTGAAATTGGGTATCAACAAAGGCCACAAGGTAGGCCTAATTGCCAGGAATGGCGCCGGGAAGTCCACCCTTTTAAGAATACTAGCCGGGCAGGATGCACCGGAAGAAGGTCAGGTCCATTTAAGAAAGGGTATTAAATTGGGCTATCTGGAGCAGGATCCGCAGATTGATAATTCCGTAAGTATCAGGGAATTTATAGATACTGTACAAACCGACCTGGCCGAGACAATCAGAAACTACCAGTTAGCGCTGGAAATGCAGGAAAAGAACCAGTCTGAAGAAAATCAAAAGGTTTTTGAACATGTCTCTGCTGAAATGGATGCGCAAAATGCCTGGGACTATAAAAGAAGACTAGAGCAATTGTTGAGTCGATTTAACATCACCGGTCTCCATCGAATATTGGGAACGCTGTCCGGCGGTGAAAAAAAGAGATTGGCGATGGCCGTGACGCTGCTGGATGATCCTGACCTGCTGATTCTGGATGAACCCACCAATCATTTGGATGTCGAAATGATCGAGTGGCTGGAGCAGTACCTGTCTAAATCTTCCATTACCCTTTTGATGGTGACTCACGATCGATATTTCCTGGATCGGGTTTGTAATCACATCATGGAATTGGACGAGGGTAGCCTATTTCATTACCGGGGCAATTACGCGCACTTTTTGGAAAAGAAAGCAGAGCGGGAAGCCAACCTGCAAACTGAGGTGCACAAAGCGCAGCAACTGATGAAAAAAGAACTTGAATGGTTGCGAAGAAGCCCCAAAGCACGAACCACCAAATCGAAATCCAGAATTGATGCTTATCAGGGAATCAAAGAAAAAGCTCAGACCAAAACCAGCAAAGACTCACTGCGGTTGGAAGTTAAAATGTCTAGAGTTGGCGGAAAAATAGTAGAGATGCACAAGGTATCGAAAAGTTTTGGCACCAATCTGATGCTTGACACCTTTTCCCACACATTTAAGAAGGGTTCCCGAATTGGAATCGTTGGGCCCAACGGGGTAGGAAAAAGTACCTTCCTCAATTTAGTTACTGGTACTTTGGAAGCAGATTCTGGCAAAATTGACTACGGAGCCACTACGGTCTTCGGCTACTATTCACAAAAAGGTCTGGTACTTAATGAGGATAAGCGTGTGCTTGAAGTGTTAACTGATATCGCCGAAGTAATCACCCTGGGAAATGGAAAGCAACTTACCGCTTCTCAATTTTTAGAATACTTTTTATTTCCACCAAAAATGCAGCGCACCTATTACTCCAGATTAAGTGGAGGCGAAAAAAGAAGACTTTATTTACTGACGGTATTGATCCGTAATCCCAACTTTCTGATTCTGGATGAACCTACTAATGATCTGGATCTTATGACCCTTAACAAACTTGAGTCATTCCTGGAAAACTTTAAGGGCTGCCTGCTGCTGGTGTCCCATGATCGCTATTTTATGGACAAACTGGTGGATGAGCTATTAGTATTTGAGGGTGATGGAAAAGTGAAAAGTACCATCGACAGCTATTCAGGGTATCGAGAAACCAAGGCGGCCACCAGTTCATCCCGGGTAGATAAAACTATAGAAAAATCCCCACCTAAATCCAGGTCCACACCGGTCAGGAAAAAACTGACTTACAAGGAAAGGCAGGAATACCAGTCACTTGAAAAAGAGATTGAAAACCTGGAGTTGGAACAGGAGGTGCTGAACCAGTCCCTCAACCAGGGATCTTCTGACTATAGTGAAATTCAAAAGATTACAGAACGGATGGGAACCTTGACACAACTGATTGATGAAAAAACGCTGCGCTGGTTAGAATTGGATGAACTGTCGTGAGTATTCTGTACCGGCTGATAAACCGATGTATATTGTCAATGAAATATGATAGATAAATGAAATATTTGCTGGAAGGTCAGGAAACAGCCAGGTTAAAATTCAGGCTTTTAAAGCAATCCGATTTTAATAAATGGGTTGAGTTCTTTAAAAACTCCGATGCTGCAAGGTTTTTAGGAATGCAGGATATTAAATCGGCTAATGAACAATGCAAACTATGGTTTGATAAAATGATGGACAGATATGAAAATGATTTAGGGGGGATGAACGTATTAATTGACAAAAGTTCCAACGAATTCATCGGGCAATCTGGACTGTTGATACAGGAGGTAGACGGTTTGACAGAGCTTGAAGTTTCATATTCGATAATGCCACAATTTTGGAATAACGGATATGCATCAGAAGCGGCGATTAAATGTCGCAATTATGCGTTTGAAAACGATTTTACAGATTCCCTGATTTCCACAATTCATGTTGACAATGAACGGTCAGCGAGGGTAGCCTTAAAAAACGGAATGGTGAAAACAAAACGAAGTGTATTTAAAAATATGCCGGTAAATATTTATCGTATAGATAAACGGGATTGGCTGGAAACCGTCCGGTAATATTTCAACAATGGTAACCACTTCAATTGAAAAAGGTGGATGTTAGCCATCCACCTTTTTCGATTTCACTTGTTTTATGTTTTATCTGAGATCGTAACGGTCCAGTTCCATCACTTTTGTCCATGCAGCCACAAAATCATTCACAAATTTTTGCTCAGAATCCTGGTATCCATAAACCTCGGCAAGCGCCCGAAGCTCTGAGTTAGACCCGAAAATAAGGTCGGCCCGGGTGGCGGTCCATTTGAGCTCTCCGGTGTCGCGATCACGTCCTTCAAACTCCTCAGCCTGATTGCCGTCACCGGATATAGCCTTCCACTCTGTACCCATATCGAGTAAATTCAGAAAGAAATCGTTAGTTAGTGACTCCGGACGATCGGTAAATACCCCATGTTGAGATTGGTCGAAGTTCGCGTTGAGAACACGCATTCCACCGACCAGTACAATCATCTCAGGTGCACTAAGTGTAAGCAACTGCGCTTTATCAACCAACAGTTCCTCGGTAGGAACGGAAAATTTAGTCTTGCGGTAATTGCGGAAACCATCAGCTGCCGGCTCAAGATAAGCAAAGGACTCAACATCTGTTTGTTCCTGTGAAGCATCCGTACGTCCCGGGGTAAAGGATAAAGTTACCTGGTGTCCTGCATTTTTTGCAGCCTTTTCAACGCCAGCACAACCTGCCAATACAATTAAATCTGCCAGTGAAACCTGCTTCCCACCGGTGTGAGAACTGTTGAATTCTGTTTTTACTTGCTCCAATACATCCAACACCTTGGCCAATTGGGGCGGATTATTAACTTCCCAATCCTTTTGAGGAGCCAGCCTTATTCTTGCTCCGTTTGCCCCCCCCCTTTTATCAGAACCGCGAAAGGTTGAAGCAGAAGCCCACGCTGTAGTCACTAACTGGGACACTGACAATCCTGAATTTAACACCTTGATCTTTAAAGCTGCGATGTCCGCTTCATCTATCAATGCATGATCTATCTCCGGAATAGGGTCTTGCCAGAGAAGTTCCTCCTCCGGAACTTCGGGTCCAAGGTAGCGTGCTCGCGGGCCCATGTCACGATGCGTCAACTTATACCATGCTCTGGCAAAAGCATCTGCGAATTCATCCGGATGCTCCATAAAACGTCTTGAAATTTTTTCATACTCTGGATCAAACCGCAAAGAAAGGTCGGTGGTTAACATGGTAGGAAGGTGCTTTTTCGTGGGGTCAAAGGCATCAGGAATGGTTGCCTCGGCATTTTTTGCCACCCATTGTTTGGCGCCAGCAGGGCTTCTTGTCAACTCCCATTCATGATTAAATAGGTTCTCAAAAAAATGATTACTCCACTTGGTTGGAGTTTGAGTCCAGGTTACTTCCGGCCCACCGGTAATAGCATCCCGGCCTTTGCCGGTGCCAAAACTATTTTTCCAGCCAAACCCTTGTTCTTCCAATGGGGCAGCCTCTGGTTCAGGGCCAATATACTTACCAGGATCGGCCGCTCCATGGGCTTTACCAAATGAGTGTCCACCGGCAATCAACGCCACGGTTTCTTCATCGTTCATTGCCATACGACCAAAAGTCTCACGAATGTCAACCGCCGCAGAAAGAGGATCACCATTTCCATCAGGGCCTTCAGGATTTACATAGATAAGTCCCATTACTACCGCTGCCAGGGGATCTTCCAGATCCCGCTCGCCTGAATAACGTTTGTCCTCCAACCAGGAAGTTTCGGAGCCCCAATAAACATCCTCCTCTGGCTCCCACACATCTTCGCGACCTCCGGCAAAACCAAAAGTCTTGAAGTCCATCGATTCAAGTGCCACGTTACCGGCAAGCACAATCAGGTCTGCCCAGGATATTTTTCTTCCATATTTTTGCTTGATAGGCCAAAGCAATCTGCGCGCTTTATCCAAACTGGCATTGTCAGGCCAGCTATTGAGTGGTGCGAAACGTTGTTGGCCTGCTCCGGCGCCACCACGACCATCACCAATGCGATAGGTACCAGCACTGTGCCAGGCCATGCGAATGAACAGACCTCCATAATGGCCAAAATCCGCCGGCCACCAGTCCTGAGATGAGGTCATCAGACGGTTGAGATCCTTTTTCAAGGCACCCAGATCAAGGCTCCTGAACTCATTAGCATAGTTGAAATCCTCCCCCATTGGGTTGGACAAAGATGAGTGTTGACGTAGTATATTCAGCCTTAACTGATTTGGCCACCAGTCCCTGTTAGAAGTGCCTCTACCTGAAACATGCTTAACCTGTCCGCTTGAGAAAGGACACTTGCTTGCACCGTTACCTGAAACATCTGCCAGAGTGCTCGATTTATTATCTGCCATTTTAATAAAGATTTTAAATTACTAACTAATCAAGGAATCAATTCTACTAATAAATTCTCAATAATTCTTATTCAAAATTCTTATAAGCTCATAGATTTAGTTTATGTCTGACCTTCAGTTTGATTATACGGTGGTTGAAACTTGAAATGATCAGGTTCCCTCTATATTTTAGAATCAATTTTGAAGTGGTCGATCAAGGGATAGTAGCAGTTATTAAACTGCATCGACATTCTTCCGTATTTAAATAAACAGCTTAATTAGAAACCCATGAATTCACACAAAATTGACTACACCATCCATGGAGATGATATGCAGGTAGTTTCCATTGAACTGGATCCACAGGAAACGGTAATTGCGGAAGCAGGCACTATGAACTGGATGGACCGGGATATTAAATTCGAAGCGAAATTGGGGGATGGCTCGCAGCCCGATGAAGGCATATTTGGTAAACTGCTTAATGTAGGGAAAAGGGTATTGACTGGAGAATCAATATTCCTAACTCATTTTACCAATGTTGGACAGGGGAAAAAGGAAGTAAGCTTTGCCGCCCCCTACCCCGGGTCAATTATTCCCATCGACTTGAGTACTGTTAATGGAGAGATCTTATGTCAGAAAGATGCGTTTTTATGCGCTGCCAAAGGGACGGAAGTCTCCATTGCCTTTACCAAAAAATTGGGTACCGGATTCTTCGGGGGTGAAGGGTTTATCCTTCAAAAATTAAGAGGTGATGGGCTGGCGTTTTTACACGCCGGTGGGACGGTAGTAGAAAAGCAGCTAAACAATGAATCACTATTAATTGATACTGGTTGTATTGTTGCATTTACACCTGGTTTGGATTACAGTATAGAAAGAGCGGGAAATTTGAAATCCATGTTTTTTGGAGGCGAAGGTTTATTTCTGGCAACTGTCCGGGGTACTGGTAAAGTGCTGCTCCAAAGTTTACCCTTTTCCCGGCTGGCAGATCGAATTATAAAGCATGCTCCAAGAGCGGGCGGATCATCTAAAGGTGAAGGTTCAGTACTTGGCGGGTTGGGAAGAATGATTGATGGAGATAACTAGGAAATAAGCAGGGAGCATAGAGCAGGGAGCATAGAGCATGTTAGTTCTTACAGTGGTGTTTATCACCGGCCTGCAAATTACCCCAACAATATCAAAATACTACTTGTTATTCCGGGCGCCGGAAGAATTGAAAAGCTTTTTAATTTTAACGATTTCTACTTGAACCAAAGGCAAATCACCCCACCACCCATTCTTAAACAGGTACAGTTCAAGTGTCGGGAATTAGGATTTGACATGGCTTCAGATGAAAAAGCTGGCTCTTTGTTACGGGTACTGGTGGCCTCCAGGTCAAATGGTCGGTTCTTGGAATTAGGAACCGGAATTGGTGCTTCCTTGTGCTGGATGCTGGATGGTATGGATAAAGGGTCATCGATAATCTCAATTGACAATGACCCGGAGCTGATATCGGTTTCAGAGAAGCTATTTGGTAAAGATTCTCGCCTATCGCTGCTTTGTGAAGATGGTGCTCAATGGATAAAATCATACCAGGGAGTCCCTTTTGACCTGGTTTTTGCAGACGCCTGGCCGGGTAAATACTCCTTACTTGAAGAAACTTTAGACCTCATTAAACCAGGAGGTTTCTACGTGATTGACGATATGCTTCCACAGCCAAATTGGCCGGATGGTCATGCGGAAAAAGCCAGCATCTTGCTGGAACACCTTGCCCAAAGAAAAGACCTGGTGAGCTCCACGCTGGAATGGTCCACCGGGGTAATCGTATGCACCAGGATCTGAACATTCATTTTTGGTAAATTTCAATGTTATCACTCACGAGGTAATTCAGCGCTTCGAATATTGCCCTAGTCTTGCCAAAGGATGAAAGTCCCTAGTCGGCCCGCCACTACAAGGTCTGGTTTCTGGTCCTGATTCAAATCCGCTACCTGAATAAACAATCCGGTACTAACCTCACCAATATTGATCTCAAATCGTTCGAATATCTGTTTTTCACTACTCCACACATATCTGTAAATAACCGGAGGTTCATTGGCCCCCGGGTCCTTTCCCAAATGTGCCCATACCCTTTTGCCGGTAATCAGCTCCCCATGTCCGTCTCCATCCAAATCTGCCCAGCTCATGGTGTGAACCTGTGACCAGGAGTCATCGATTACAAGTTTGATCCACACCGTGGAATCGCCCACGGGAATCCCTTGTTCCATCCAGTACAACCCGTAATTATGAGCCCGGCCGAATATAATGTCATTTCTGCCGTCTTTGTTCACGTCCTGAACCAGCATGGGACAGCTGGAATCATCTAACTTCCAATCTTTATGCCAGATCCAATCGGTTTCCCAATCATCTGGCTGCTGGTACCATCCTTCATCAAAAAGAATATCCGGTCGAAGATCACCGTTTATATCTCCAACCCCTACCCCATGCCCATTGCGGGGACCTACCAGGATGGAGGTGGCGTATTCAATGCCTGACCCTCCTGCTTTCAGCTTCCAAAAATGAAAAGGATTAGGGTCGTGCCAACTGTTTAGAATGTATTCCGGTACTCCATCAGCATCTAGATCCTCAAACAATCCGATCTCACTGCGGATTATTTCCGTTTTGACTAAAAGGTGTTTTTCCCATTCCAGACCTTTGTTTAAGTAATCTAAACCGGGGTTTTCGAACCAGCGAATGCTGGGTTCTTCATAACCTGAAGTCACGATATCCGGCCAACCATCCGCATTCATATCCCATAAATGCTCTCCGTTATTCTTGGCGTATTCCAGCCCCTGTAATTCCAAGGGTCTTACCGGCCTGGGCACAAAATCAGGTGCGGCATACCAAAGGCGTCCTGCCACTATATCGGGCAAGCCGTCCTGGTTGATATCCCCTACCGCGCAGGCTTCGTTATTGTCAATACATAATAATTGGGGAGTAAAGGATAATTGTCTGGGCTGTTGGGCTGTGGCTAACGCTGCATTTAACTGCAATACTATTAGTATCAGGCTTATTTTCTGAGTAGCTTTTAACAGCATCCAACTTGAGAAGATCAGGTCAGTCAAGGATTTATGAGTAATTCTAATAGCCTGGAAAATATTATCCGTATAATATAACAAATCCTTGACAGACAGATCCTGCTAAATTCATTAACATGCCCTTATGAAATCAAAAATACCCAACAAAACCAGAAGAGATTTCCTGAAAGGCGGCGCTGTTGCCGCCATAGGATCCACTATAATCGGTTGTCAACAGCAAGCACCACCGGAAGTTTCAGAAGAGCGTCCTTTGAAAGAGCCCACGGTCAGACATAACCCCATAGCTGTTTCCACCTACTCTTTCTGGCAATTCAATGGCCCAAAGGAACAAACCCCGGTGGAACTGTGCATTGACCAGGCCGCCGCTATGGGCTTCGATGGCGTTGAGCTACTGTTGTGGCAAATGACATCTGAAGAAAACAGTTATCTACAGAAGTTAAAAAAGCGGGCTTTTCATAACGGTCTTGACTTATGCGGATTTTCAACCCACCAGGGATTTGTTAGCCCGGACAAAGCAGATCGTGAAGAAAATATAGCATTGACCATCCACCAGATCGAGCTTGCATACCAGCTGGGCATCCCAACCATGCGTTTGAATACAGGACGTTGGGGGACAATCAAAGACTTCGATGAGTTCATGGCGAACCAGGGTATAGAGCCGGCTATTGCGGGATATAGTGACGAAGATGGATTTAAGTGGGTAATTGATGCCATTGAACGATGCCTGCCTACTGCGGAAAAATGCGGGGTACAACTTGGACTGGAAAACCATTGGGGACTCGGACGTACCGCTGCCGGAGTAAAGCGAATTGTAGATGAGATTGATTCACCCTGGCTGAGGATAACCCTGGATACCGGAAATTTTTTGGAGGAAGGTTATGCTCAAATGGAAACCCTGGCGGACCAAACTATATTGGTACAGGCAAAAACCTATTATGGTGGAGGGAAATGGTATTCACTCGATTTGGACTATCAAAGGATTGCATCAATACTACGAGCGGTAAATTACAAAGGGTATGTCTCACTGGAGTTTGAAGGAAATGAAGATCCAATCACTGCTATTCCGAAAAGTCTGGAACTTCTGAGGGATTCCTTTTACTATTCCGTGTAGAACATTACCTCTTTTCATCCCGGACGCATTGTAAATGCCTACCATTCGGTAAGTAATTTTAGTAAATTAACCGGAAGCGCCTAAACTGAACATCATGAGACCACAAAAAATTAGTGATCAGGAACTAACTGTAAACATGTTAGAAATTCTCAGATCCAGGGGCTATGATGGATCTAGTTTAAATGATCTGGCATTGGTTGGTGGACTAAAAAAAGCCAGTTTATATCACCGCTACCCCGGTGGTAAAGAAACCCTGGTTCAATCCGTGCTTGACCATTTTACCGGTGAATTTGAGCATCGTGTATTCAGCGTACTAACAGCAAAAAAGAAGAAACCAAAAAAAAAGTTGACTGCTGCTCTGAGAAGTATTGCTCTGATCTATGACAACGGAGGGGCAAATTGTCTTTACCGGGCTTTGTCGATGCAATCGGGAATGGAAATATTTGGTGCACAGATTCGTGAAAACTGTCAGAAATGGTTGAAGTCTTTTGAGCACATCGGAAAAGACTTTGGGTTTAAAAAGAAAAAATCGAAACTTCTGGCACTGGAATCCCTGATTAAAATTCAGGGCTCACTGGTACTAAGCAATATCTTTGGTGACCGTAAACTTTTTATTGAAACCCTGAATGATATCAAGAACTCCTATCTGGGTAATTAATCTTTATCTGGTGATGGTTTCGGGGAAAATACTGGTGCTTTCTTTTAATAAAAAGTTTTTTCAACTTACTTAGAAGTGCTTAAGTTACAATTATGAAAAGAAGAAAGTTTGTCACCACAGCTGCAGCTGCCCCGCTGGTAGCACCTTATACCGCAGGAGGTTCATTTGGTCAAGATGCAGCGTCTGAGAACGAGATATATGAGCTACGCACCTACGAACTCTCCTGGGGAGGTAATAGAGGGGCCTTAACTGCTTATTTGAATGATGTTGAGAAGCCTTATGTTCAGAACCACGGAGCAAACCACTTTATGACTTTTGTGGAATCTGGCCAGGCACTTCCCTCCCAACTCTGGACACTTACCTCATTCCCTGACTTTGCCAGCTATCAAAATGCCTTTTCCAACAGGTCGAATGAGCGCTTTGTTCAGCAATCCAAGGGTTATTCTGAATCGGGTCAAACCTTTAACCGCATCTCTTCTTCGTTATTATATGCGTTTGATGGCCTGAAGCAAATGAAAACTCCCATTGAAAATGCCGCTCTGTTCGAGCTTAGAATCTATGAAGGTGTTAATGAAGATGCTGTTAGACGAAAAACCAAAATGTTCAATGATGAAGAACTTGAACTTTTTTATAAGGTAGATCTTAACCCTGTCTTCTTCGGTTCTATGATGGTTGGCTCCTATGTTCCCTCTTTGGTTTATATGTTAAATTATCGGGATATGGAACATCGTGATCAGGCCTGGAAGGATTTTCTGGAACATCCGGATTGGTTGGTTATGAGAGATAAGGAGATCTATGCAAATACTGTTTCTAACATCAGGCGGGTATTTTTGGAACAGGGTTAAGTTTAAATCAGACAACAACAAATCTCAAAAATTTGCAAATACATTTACTCTTACTGGCCATTCTGTCGCTGGCGTTCACTAACCTTACCCGGGCTCAGGACATTGATCTTCTATTAAAAGGCGGGCATGTGATCGATGCTAAAAATGGCATTGATGGCATTATGGACGTGGCGGTTAAAGATGGTATGATCTACAACGTCACCACCAATATCCCAGCCGCTCAAAGCAAGCAAGTAATTGATGCCTCTGGACTTTATCTTACTCCCGGGTTGATTGATATGCATGCGCATGTGTTTAATGGTACGGATATGGATTCCTACATTGCCAATGCTCCGGGCGGCCTGGCGCCGGATGGCTTTACCTTCCGTTCTGGAGTTACCACTGTAGTTGACGCCGGCTCATCTGGGTGGCGTACTTTCAGGCAATTCAAACACCAAACCATCGATCATGCTAAAACCAGGGTGCTGGCATTTATTAGTATAGTAGGAAGTGGCATGTACGGAAGGCTGGAAGCACAAAACGTTAATGATATGGATGCTACACTTACTGCATTCATGATAGACAACTATCCCGACCACATTATAGGAGTGAAAGCCCATCACTACCGGGGCGCTGATTTTATTCCTGAAGAGCGTGCGGTGGCGGCCGGAAATATTGCCAATGTGCCGGTAATGGTGGATTTTGGAGAGCATGATCCAATGCGCTCTATTAAAAAACTGTTCCTGGAAACCCTGCGGCCCGGGGATATTTTCACCCATACTTACTCTTACACCCGAAACCGGGAAACAGTAGTGAATGAGCAAGGTGAAGTAAAACCTTTTATATTCGAGGCTCAGGACCGGGGTATTATTTTTGATGTGGGACACGGAGGGGGAAGTTTCATCTGGCATCAGGCGGTACCGTCGATTGAACAGGGCTTTTTGCCGGATGTAATCAGCACCGATCTGCACTACTGGAGTATGAATGATGGCATGAAGGATATGGCTAATTTGTTATCTAAATTCCTCTGTATGGGAATGAGTCTGCAGGATGTAATCAGCCGGGCCACCTGGAAACCAGCCCAGGTGATCCAACGACCGGAACTGGGGCATTTGTCAATTGGTGCTGTTGCGGATATCGCGGTATTCAGTTTGGAACAAGGTGAATTCGGCTTCATGGATTCCAGGGGCAGAAAAATGAATGGGAACCAAAAAGTAGTGGCCGAACTAACTCTTCTGGGTGGAGAGGTTGTGTGGGACCTTAATGGAATCTCGGTGCCTGCCTGGGACATTGAACCACTCAAGTACTGATGTTGGGCATGAGTAGGAAGCATTCATTACCAATTAGCGGTTCCTGCTTTAGAACAAAGACTTTGCCCGGATTCATTGGGACAGATCTTCATCGGTTTAGTATGAACGCTGGATTGAAGAACATACTGAATGTGATGTCAAAGTTTCTTAACTTAGGTATGCCCCGAATATGATTGTTACCACTAAGTCGTTTGGGATCAAAATAAGCTTACAGCCAAAAATTTTTAAGTAAAATCGGACTTCGTCCAAAAGTTAAACTGATATGAATCGAAGAGAGATAGTTAAAAGCCTTTCCGTGTTACCGTTTGCCGGGGGTACAATTTATCACCAGGAAATATTTGGAAACTCCCCTTCAGAAGGTGCAGAGGCAAATATCTACCGGTCGTTGGGAATTGAACCGGTGATAAATTGCCGGGGTACTTTTACCATTATTGGTGGTTCTATTGAACGGCCGGAAGTATTAAAAGCACAAGAGGAAGCTTCCGGTCACTTCGTTCAATATGATGAACTGGCAGAGGGAATTGGTAAAAAACTGGCTGCATTGACCGAATCGGACTGGGGCATTGTAACCGCTGGATGTGCAGCAGCATTGAAGCACGTCACCGCTGCCTGTGTTACCGGAGGGAATCCTGAAAAACTGATTCGTATCCCCGATCTCACAGGGTTTGATAAGGACGAGGTTATTATTCCACGTCATTCAAGAAATGCCTATGACCATGCAGTAAGAAACATCGGGGTGAAAGTAATTACTGTTGACACCCCGGATGAAATGGCCAAAGCCCTTAATCCTCGTACTGCCATGATCTACATGATGACCAACCCCGCATCCAATACCGGAGAACCATTTTCACTAGAAGTCATGGCAGAACTGGCAAAACCCCATGGGGTGCCAATCCTGGTGGATGCGGCGGCTGAAAACCTGACAATTCCCCCGGTACATCTGGCAAGAGGTGGCACGGTAGTGGCCTACAGTGGCGGTAAAGCAATTTGCGGACCACAATGTGCAGGATTGGTGTTGGGCGATAAGAACTTATTGATGTCGACCTGGCAGGCCAGCTCTCCGCATCATGGACCGGGCAGGGACAATAAAGTGGGTAAAGAAGAAATGCTGGGTATGTTGGCTGCCGTGGAAGCATGGACTACTCGCGATCATGATAAAGAATGGCAAACCTGGTTGGACAGATTGGATCATATCGCAAAAAAGGTAACCAAACTGAAGGGTGTTGAATCAGAAATTAAATTACCTGACGACAGCCAGGTATCGGCGTTGAACAACCGGGCACCGCGATTGATCCTAAATTGGGATCCTCAGGAGCTAAACATTACCGGTTATCAGGTGGCTGAGGACTGCGCTCGAAAACCACCTCGACTGGCTATTGGGGATCACGATGAGGATGGTAAAGCGTCTATTAATATTACCCCCAGCCAGATGCAGGACGGACAGGAAAAAATAGTCGCGGACCGGCTTTACACACTACTTTCTGCAAAAAGGGAACCAATTTCAAACGAGCTAAAGAAGGCTGATGTATCACTCACAGGTCACTGGGACCTGGAAGTTCACTTTTTCAGTAGTACCAGCAAACAAGCTTTGTATATCGAGCAGGATGGTAACTGGATTCAGGGTACCCATCGGGGAGAGTTTTCATCAAGGGATTTGATTGGAATGGTTGAAGGGGATCAGGTAAAACTTCACAGCCAGGTACGGATTCCCGGAGATAATGTGACCTTTCTTTTCGATGGAAAGGCCGCTTCAGATACTATGGAAGGGTCGATTTTCCTGGGTGAATATCTTACTGCCCGGTTCTCGGCAAAGAGAACCAGTTACAAGCAGAACAGAAAGCCTATTCAAATACCCGGTGGGCCACCGCTGGCAACTTAAAACCGGTTGAATGAAATATGAATTTCATAAACCCGTGAAATTCTAAAGGAAGTATTTGACATTGATACCAACCAGGTTCCTGTAAAAGTAATTTTACAGGAGTGCTGAAGGCACAGTTTGTCTGAAACATAAGAGTCACCTATATCAAGGTGACTTCTTTTTATTTAATTAATTTGTACCGCCCTTGAAGAGATTCTTAAACATTGGTCCCGGTGCCATGGTTGCTGCAGCGTTTATTGGCCCCGGTACGGTCACAACTGCAACCTTTGCCGGAAGCAGTTACGGTTTTACGTTACTATGGGCAGTGCTGTTTTCTATCTTAGCCACGCTCCTGCTTCAGGAAATGGCCGCAAGGCTGGGAACTACCGGGCAAATGGGGCTTGGAGAAGCGATTAGATATAAGATTCGCCATCCGGCTGCGAAATTAATGGGTTCTATGCTGGTTATTGTGGCGATATTTGTTGGAAACGCCGCCTATGAAGCCGGCAATATATCCGGTGCGGTTCTCGGATTGGCCGTTCCCGACCTGGTCGGATCTTTCAATCCATGGGTCCTGGCAATTGGACTGGTTGCTTTTCTTTTACTGTGGCAAGGAAAATATAAACTGATCGAAAAAGCTTTAATGTTTCTGGTGGGAACAATGGGGCTGGTTTTCTTGGTTTCAGCCCTGTGCTTAAAACCAAATCTGCCCGATATTCTTCGAGGGTTATTCTACCCTTCTGTACCTGACGGATCATTGGTGATGATAATCAGTTTGATTGGTACCACAGTGGTACCGTACAATTTATTCCTCCACGCATCTACTGCTAAAACACGCTGGTCTGATTCCGATTATTCCGCTGCGCGATTGGATACCATCATTTCTGTATTGGGAGGGGGAGTAATTACCATGGCTATTCTGATTACCTCAGCAATGGCGGTGGATGCATCCGGCGGTATAAATGGCATTGGCGATCTTGCCAGCCAGTTAACTCCCCTGTTAGGAAGTTGGTCAACAATTTTTATAACCACCGGCTTTCTTGCCGCCGGGCTCTCTTCCGCAATTACGGCACCCCTGGCGGCATCCTACGCTACCACCGAGGTAATGGGTTGGGACTCCAACCTTAAGTCATCTCCATTTCGAATAATTTGGGGACTGGTACTGATTACAGGGATGATTTTCTCCAGTTTAGGATTCAAACCTACCCTGGTAATCCTGTTTGCCCAGTTTGCCAATGGTTTACTGCTACCCCTTCTGGCTTTATTGCTGCTGTGGATAATGAATGATACGAAAATCATGGGAGCTGGTACCAATTCCAAATGGCTCAATGTCTGTGGTATTTTGGTTATTATTGTTACCGTTATCCTGGGAATAAAAAGCATGACAGGTGCTGTGAACAGCTTTTGGTGATCCCAGAAAATATTGAGCATTGTAATGAAAAGCATTGATATTAACTGCGACATGGGAGAAACCGCTACGGGTATTGATGAACAAATAATGCCCCTGATTACCTCCAGCAATATCGCTTGTGGTTATCATGCCGGCGGTACACGGCAAATGGAAAACACCATAAAATTGGCAATGATGTACAAGGTTCAGGTGGGCGCTCATCCGGGGTTCCCGGACAAGAAAGGATTCGGTCGCAACAGGATGGATCTGCCGGTGGACAAACTGGAGGACATCATCAGGCATCAGTTGAATGACTTAAAGGATATCGCTGAACACCTGGGTGCTTCCGTTAAATACGTGAAATTACACGGCGCTTTGTATCACCAGGCGTCGGTGGAAGAGCATACTGCTTCAACTTTTCTAAATGCAGTATCAGCAACTGATGCAAGCCTGAAAATTGTAGGATTAGCTGGAAGTCTGCTAGAAAGGTTATCTGAGTCCAGGGGATTTACTTTCGTTCCGGAGGCATTTGCCGACCGCAAATATGAGTCGGATGGTTCTTTGCGTTCCCGGACATTGCCAGGCGCTGTGATTACCAATCCTGAATTGGCTTGTGAACAGGTAATGGACATAATTAATGACCAGCAGGTTTCTGCCTATGACGGCAGTAAGACAGCAGTAAATGCAAAGACTATTTGCATTCATGGAGACAATCCTGCTGCTCTAGAGATCCTGAGGAGTCTGGATCGCACGCTACGACATCACGGAGTACTAAAACAAAGTTTGTAATGGGGATCAGTGTTATGCCATTGGGCGACCAGGCGGTGGTGGTGAATTTTGAGCAACAAATTAATCCTGTTATACATCAAAAAGTTTTGGACCTTTCCAGGCAAATTGAACAGAAAAAGGTTGAGGGGATAAACTTTATATCACCTGCCTATTGCTCAATAACCATAGGATATGACCCAGTAAAAATTCCCTATAGCAGACTGGGTAAGTTAGTAAAAGAGCTATCAACACAACCTGTAGTCTCCGGCAAAACTCATGCTCGAAAAGTGACCATCCCAGTGTGCTATCATGAAAAGTTTGCGCTCGATTTGGAGGAAGTTTCCAGATTATCAGGGTTAAGTAAAAAAGAAATCATAGTCATCCATACAGACGAAATCTACAGAGTATACATGCTTGGGTTTCTGCCGGGGTTTCCATACCTGGGAGTGCTTCCTGAGTCGCTGCAATTACCAAGGAAAGCAAAACCAGTGCTGCGCATTCCGGAGCGCTCAATAGCGATAGCGGGGAAGCAGACTGGTATTTATCCAGCTGAATCCCCTGGGGGGTGGTATGTTGTTGGACGTACCCCGATGCCGCTTTTGAGGAAAAACCCACTAAATAATTTTGTATTGCGGCCCGGAGATGAGGTAAAGTTCAGATCAATTAGCCTGTCCGTTTATCAGGAGCTGATCTTGAAAGTGAAAGAACAAATATTTGACTGGGACTCTATCTATGAATAGACTTGAAGTAACTGTACTTAACCCGGGCTTACAAACTACCATTCAGGATAGCGGACGAAAGGCATATCATAGCTTTGGGGTGCCGGGAGCAGGACCAATGGACCAGGTCTCG
>BQJT01000008.1 GCA_021604845.1 Cyclobacteriaceae bacterium | reverse complement strand
AAACCAGATGCCCAAATCAAGAACCGGGCTAAAGATTGAAACCACACCAACGCGTGGGACGGCACTTACAGATTCGCTTGGATCGGAATATTTTATAGTACATGTCACGAATACCATTACCAACGACAATACAATTCCGATTCAACTTCAAATAGATTTACCGTCAGAATTTAGTTATCCGATTTCCGATAATTATGTGAATTTTAAAATAATCTTGTGGCCGGAATTAACAGAACCTCCTCATTTATTTTCTGATAACCAAGGTCGAGTTCGGGTTATGAAAAACCGGACAGTCAGTGACTGGGAGACCTCAAACCAATTCAACAAACTCCTTGCACCTGGTGAAAGATATGTTGTTACGATAGGAACCTTAGTTAATACTGGGATACCCAATATCTGCAGTGCTGTTGCTTATTCACTTTTGACCTATAGCGAAAGAAGCAATTATTCAGACTGTGACTGGACGCTTGATGAAGAACATTTAACAAGTCCCCAACTCGCACTAGGTCTTCAAGTTGGTTTTTGTACAAGCGGACTGCATTACGAAAGTTGTATGATAACCACTTGCGGTCACATTACTTATGTTGAAAATTAAACAAAAAAACCGCTACCCACAACTCTATGCAACTCGGCACAAATTGTAAGACCTGTAAACCTGATATTTTATTCAGAGCAAATGCGAAAGATAGATTGTTGATTGACTTTTCACTTTCATTTGCTGGAAAAATCAGCAACCTTCTCTTATATCTGGCAACAGAATATTGATATCAAGGAATTGATCGTTTCATTAGATTCTATTCCCAATCTGAAAGTGCTTCATTTGAGCGCTAATAATATAAAGAAGTTACCGGGCGAAATTGGACTCTTAGATACCCTATTAAAGAAAGTAGGAGCAGCGCTCCCAACCCAAATTCTGCAATCTATTTAAAGTAGTCATTGATTGACTGGCGCAGGTTCGTTACTTTATAGCAAGCAGTTAGGGCAGCACCAACGCGCCTTCGCTCTGGCCGTTGTAAACAAATTAAAATAGAAATAGAAATTATGAATACCAGTCGAAATCAAGTTTTTACCGTAACGCTTCTATTGTTAATGGTTTTGATATTCGGCTGTACGAAAGAATCATCACAAGTGAGTATCGGTCATGAAATGATAAATTATGGCCTCATCAATTCAGAATGGAAATACCATGACTTTTTTGAGCATAATATCTCCTATATCAAACCAGTAGAAAATGAGGTTGAATGGGAAAAATGGTACAATCAACTTAAAAAGCATAAACAAACGATCAGGAATTCTATTGCTTGTGATACCTGCTACTTTTTGGAGCTAAAATACAACGAAAACCAGTATAGTGGATTTTCAATTAATAGAGAACTAGCTGCATCATTATTCCTCATGCCCAATGAGAACATTACGCTGTCGGGACAATCTCAATGGTTAAAAGGAGGAAGTCAATTGTATATCACCTATGAATACACTCTTCACGGTAGAGACAAAGGTATAAAGTACAAGTACGATCATTTGATTGATAGCCTTTCATTAAGCAATGAGGAAGGATGGCAGTCTTTTTCAAAAACTTTGACAGTGCCGTATTTTGATGCGGATAGTTTTTGGATATCTCCAAGAATCACGATCAATAGAAAAAAAGAAAATTCTGTTGAGCATTGTTTTCTTAAAAACCTAAAAATTAACATGGCTGAAAATGAGAACAGAGCACCTAATATAAACAATAAGAAACCCCATAATTACGCCTTTGATGATCAAATTTATGCTAGGGATGATTTGGCATGGATGCACTCAAACTTCATTATGGGATTTGCCTTTATCTGGGATATGGATTTTTATGACAGTAAAAATGGAGTTTATACCGTGGATAAGTTCTGTGCTCAGGCAAATGAAGAATTCGGAGGATTTAATTCAGTACTTTTATGGCATTCATATCCACATTTGGGAGTAGATAAGCGAAACCAGTTTGATGTCTTTAGCATGATGCCGGGAGGACTAGAGGGAGTAAAAAATGCCATTGATAAATTTCATGACAATGGTGTAAAGGTTTTTATATCCTATACCCCCTGGGATGAAATGACCAAAAGAGAATCCCATTCAGATGAGTATATGCTGGCTGAAATAGTTGAAAAAATAGGAGTTGATGGGGTGTTTATGGATACCAAATCGGAAGGCGCTTTAATACTCAGAAATGAACTGGATTCAAAAAGAAAAGGTGTGGCCATTATTCCTGAACTTGCTCCTATCTATTTTGATATAACCGGAAAACAGGCTTGTAACGGTTCCTGGGCGCAAATCAGTTTTGTAAAACCTTATGAGAACATAGGGATACTGGGTATGAAATGGATTGAGCCCAGACACATGCAGTTTCAAATTAACAGATGGGCTCAGAGTCATAGAAGAGAACTCCAGGCAGCATGGATAAATGGTTCGGGTATCCAGGTATGGGAAAATGTGTTTGGCTCCTGGAACCCCTGGTCACAAAAGGATAAGGCTGTATTGAGAAAGATGAATGCCATATATAGAACTGTGGGAGACGTTTATCTTAGTGATGACTGGAAACCTTATATCCCCACAGGGAAAGAAGATATATTTGTTTCCAGATGGGAAAATGAAGACTACATCCTCTGGAACTTGATAAACCCTGATAAAGAAGAGGCTAGGATGAAGTTAAGCTTTGCAGAGCCAGATGAAACAATTTATGATATTTGGAAAGGTATGGAGCTGAAGTTTGAAGTGGAAAATGGGGAGGTTTATATTGATCTGCCTGCAGAAGAGTTTTTATGCTTTTTGACGGTAAAAAATCCAGAAAAAGAAGAGGATGTTCAAAAACTTCTTCAAAAAAACAGAAATGAATCAAATCGGGATGTGAAAGCACTTGATGAATATGCAAAGGCTAAGTCGGTTGTATATCCTTATAGGCCACCTTTGCTGACAAAATATCTGGATGTAATGGAAGGAGTATTGAATATTAAAGCGGGAGATTATCAATTTATTGTTGCTCACAGGGGCAGAGAAACAGGTTGCTATCCTGACCGGGATACAGATAAAAAGGATTGGTGGAATGACTTTTTAAAGGGGCGACATTTGTCGAAAGTAGAGCATAAAATCCATATTTCACTTGAAAACTTGAGCATTGAAAAGGATGTAGTTACAAATGCTCAGTTTAAAGAATTTCTTTCGCAGACAAACTTCAAACCTCTCCATAAACAAAACTTTTTAAGGCATTGGAATGATAATGAATGTCCGGATAGTTTATTGGACAAACCTGTGGTGAATGTTTCGCTGGAAGATGCCAGGGAATATGCTAAATGGGCTGGCGGCAGGTTGCCAACCGAATGGGAATGGCAATATGCTGCACAAGAATATGGCAATGATTTTAAACGAAACAAGGTTTTTGAGTGGACGGAAAGCGAACGGGATGATGGGCATAACAGATTTGTAATGCTTCGAGGTGGTTGTGAAGATTGGAGTCCATGGAGTTCCCCCTGGTATTTTCCATCAGATTATTATCCGGGAGGAAAGCAGGCAGCTGACTGGCATACAAAATACCTTTTAATGGATCCGTCAATTGATAGAGCTTCAACTATTGGTTTCAGGTGTGTTAAAAAATAATCTATTTACAATCTAGGGAACGGCCGTGAGCCCTAAACCCCACAGTGCAGATGGAAATTTTTTGATATTTACCCGAGGTTTTTCAGAGTTTAAGATAATTCCTACGAACGCTCTACTGGGTCCGAATGAAATTATGTAATGTAAGGATTCATCCACATGATAAAATTAAGGCAAGCAACCATAGATGATCTGGAATTACCCAAGTATTGGGACACCAAACAGCATGTTATTGATTGTGACCCCGATAGTGACTGGAATTGGGAAGTTGAATTGAATTACCATCCTGAATGGCGAGAGCAACTTGTGGCTGAATTAAATAATAAAGCCATCGGATTTATCCAGATAATTGATCCTGCTAAAGAAGAATCCAACTATTGGGGAAAGGTAGAACAAAATAAAAGAGCGATTGATATTTGGATTGGTGAAGAAACAGAACTAAACAAAGGCTATGGAACACAAATGATGAAACTTGCAATTGATAAATGTTTTAAACAACCAGATGTGACCGGAATACTTATTGATCCACTGAAAACAAATCTCAAAGCTCATAGATTTTACAGAAGACTTGGCTTTGAATTTATAGAGGAGAGAGACTTCAACGGAATTCCTTGTTTCGTTTTTGAATTGAGAAAAGCCAGTGTACAACCCTGATGGCTAAAAGGACGATCTGCAGCAATTAGGTTTAGCAAGTATTTTGGTAACTCAGCGAAATTCTGGCCAGGGTTACCGATTGATGAATCAAAAAGGAGATAATTTTGAAAAAAATAAAAAATTCGAAAAAACATGAAAGCAAATAAAGCATGCATTATCCCTACAATGCGGTACAAAAATGCCCGAACGGCAATTGACTGGCTTTGTAACGCATTCGGATTTGAAAAACACCTCATAGTCGAAGGAGAGAATAATACCATTGCGCACGCACAATTGACATTTGGTAATTCGATGATTATGCTAAGTTCTGAAAATGAAAACGAATATGGAAAACTGGTAAAAACGCCCGAAAGCCTCAGCGGAAATAACACTCAAACACCTTATATTATAGTCGAGAAAATTGATGAACATTATGAAAAAGCCGTTGCAGCGGGAGCAAAAATTCTAATGGAAATTAAGGATGAAGAATACGGTGGACGAGGCTATACATGCAAGGATATTGAAGAATATATATGGAACTTTGGTTCATACGACCCTTGGTCTGAAAGCGAATAATGAAAAGCCAGCCCACAACATTGGCTATAGGTAATTGTCTGTTCTCGCCAACTTCTGAAAATCCGCGCGGATTTTCAATTTGGTGTGTACCTGCCTGCCGGTTTAACTGCCGCAGGCATGGCAGGCAGGCTTGTAAAGTTAAGTGTTAAATCACGCAACTCTCATAGCTCCGACCGTTCTGGGCAAGTTGACAATACTTTAGTGCAAATAGCAAAGGTAACACCCTACGCACCTTAGCAGAGACCCTTTCACGCCAGGCTGCGAAACGAACCACAAGAACAATTGATAGTTAAGAAATATGCAAGAAAGATGGATGAATCAAATTGATGAAATAACCGATGCTTTTAAACAATCATTCGGGATGTTGACAATTGAGCTATTAAATTGGAAACCGAATCAAAATACATGGAGTATTGGTCAAAACCTTGATCATTTAATTGTTATAAACGGGTCATATTATCCAGTAATTAAGGCAGTCAGAGAGGGTACGTACAAACTTCCTTTTATCGCAAAATTCGACTTTATGGTTTCATTTTTTGGTCGAACTGTTTTAAAAGCAGTGCAACCTGATAGAAAAAAAAAGATGAAAACCTTTCCTGTTTGGGAACCAACAAAAAGTGGTATTAAGTCAGACATTTGGGAGAGATTTGATAAACAACAAACAGATTTGAAAAGACTAATTCAATCTTGTTCAGACTTATTGGAAAGAGGAACGATTATTTCATCACCTGCCAACAGAAACATTGTGTATAAGTTGGAAACATCATTTGACATTATTGTTAGCCATGAATGGAGGCATTTTGAACAATCAATGGAGATTGAAAGAATTAGAAAACAAAAGTGTTTGTAATAACAATAGCTCTTTTCATTTATGAAAGCATCCAGTTCAAACAATACGTATCATCTTAATCAATGAACGATCCAGAGAAATGAATATTCCAATCAATCAAGATGCACCTGTGAAATCACATTCTGAGATTGTCATAAATGCACCAACAGAAAAGGTTTGGAACATATTGACAACAATTAATGACTGGCCTAATTGGCAAACAGAGGTTACTGAATCAACTTTAAAGGAAGACCTTAAAGAAGGTGTTGTATTTAAATGGAAAGCTGGTGGACTATCATTTACATCTCAGATTCATACTATCGAACCGAAAATCAAATTGGGTTGGACAGGAAAAACCTTTGGTGCAAGCGCAATTCATAACTGGTTCTTTAGAGGTGAAGGTGAGAAAACAACTGTTTATGTTGAGGAGAGTTTGCAAGGAGTGTTCCCAAAGCTTTTCAAAGGGTATTTCCAAAAAAACCTGGATAATGGAGTTAAAAAAAATTTAGTGGATTTAAAAATTGAATCCGAAAAATAAGAACTACCCACTACATTGGCTATAAGTAATTGCTTGTTCTCGCCTACTTCTGAAAATTTTTGTGGATTTTCATTTTGCAGTGTAGCTTTCTGCCGGTTTACCTGTCCGCAGGCACGGCAGGCAGGTTTGTAAAATTAAGTGCAGACCCACGTAACTATTCATGGCCACGACCATTGGCAGCAATTGAAATAATATGAAAGTAACCGCTGAGCATAACGAACGAATGGCAAAAATGACATTTGCCTCTGTTTATCCGCATTATATAACGAAAGTGGAGAAAAATGGAAGAACAAAAGATGAACTTCACCAAGTTATAGAATGGCTAACAGGATTTGATGAAGATGTACTACAAGAAATTATTAGTAAAAAAGCAACTTTCGAAACTTTCTTCCAACAAGCAAATTTGAATCCAAATGCCCACCTAATAAAAGGTGTGATATGCGGTTATCGAATTGAGGAAATTGATAATTCATTAACCCGTCAAGTAAGATATCTGGATAAGTTGGTAGATGAATTGGCGAAAGGTCGTAAAATGGAGAAAATTTTAAGAATTGAAAATAAATAAACTGCTATCAAATACCTGCCCCCCGGTTTGCCTGCCGGAGTGCTGGTACGCGCCTTCGCTGCGACCGTTGTAGCTATTTAAGCACCCTCATGGCATGAAAAATATATTCATACTCATTTTTTGCTTATTTCCTCTAGTGAGTTGTGGACAGGATACATCCAATACAGAAATTTCTAATGCGGTAAAACAACGAATTGACTCATTATTCATTGAATTTGACAATTTAAATTCACCAGGTTATGCAATAGGAGTTTCCAAAAATGAAACCACACTTTACAAAAATGGATACGGTTCAGCAAATTTGGATTACAACATACCTATTGAACCATATTCCGCATTTAGTATTGCCTCTGTTTCTAAACAGTTCACAGCGGCCTGTATTGCATTGTTGATTCTAGAAAATAAAATATCATTGGAATCAGATGCATCTAAGTTTATTCCAGAATTAAAAAAATACTCTGATACCATACGAATTAAACATCTTGTTTATAATACTAGCGGGATTACTGATTATCCTCGTCTAAAGCGAAAGAATGGTAAGTCTTGGATTACTTTTAATTACTTCGATATTGATGAATGTATTTCTACGTCACTTGCAATAGATCATCTTCAATTTAAGCCTGGTGATAAATGGGACTATTGCAATGTTAACTTTATGCTACTAACAAAAATTGTGGAAAAGGTAAGTGGGCAAACATTTAGTGAATTTGCAAAAACACGATTATTTGAGCCTTTGGAAATGGATAACACACGAATAAATGACGACATAACACAAATAATTAAGCATAGAGTTACACCATATAATCTTAGAACCAAGGAATACTTAGACGTCTATCGTGAAAATGGTATAAATATCAAAGATGAAGGGAAATACATCCAACATCCAAGAATTTCGCCGCATTATGGTGGAAGTGGCATTATTACCACTATTGATGATTTAATCAAATGGAGTGTAAATATGAGGACTAAAAGCTTTGGCGGAGAGAAATTTTATGATATAATGCATAAAAATATAAAGTTTAATCACGACAGGGATAATCAAGCTTTCGGCTTATATATTGGAGATTTTAACGGGCGAGAAATAGTAGCATGGGATGGTGGCGACTGGGGGATTAGTTCTCAGCTTTTACGCTTTCCGGATCAAGGTGTCGCGATCGTGGTGCTTTCAAATTTAGGTTCAGGAGAGGCTTTCCGCAAAGTAAATAGTATTGCTGACATTTTAATAGATGAAGGAATTATAAAATAAAACTCAGCAATTTCCCGAAAACATTACCCACCCCTGACATATAGCAGTCACAGACAGTTTATATTTTTGCTCTGTACTTAAAAATGATCACAAATGAACATAATTTTAGGAGCAACAGGACAAGTCGGTTCTGCAGTCGTAGATAACTTAATTGAAAAAGGACTGCCGGTTAAAGCGGTCATTAGAAACGAAGAAAAAGCGCATGAATTAAAAAGCAAAGGGGCCGAAGTTGCCATTGCAGATTATTTCGACTTGGACGCATTGAAAGAAGCGGTAAAAGATGGTGATCTGATTTTTTTGCTTACACCTGAAAACGGAACTTCAGATGACGTTCTTGGAGATACTGAAAAATTGTTGGACAATTACCACAAAGCCATTGGACAGTCAAACATCAAATCACTTATTGGACTTTCTTCCATTGGTGCTCAACACGCCAAAGGAACAGGCAACCTGGTAATGTCAAATATGCTCGAAAACAAATTTTCGGATTTGAACATTAACAACGTTTTTATTCGACCCGCCTATTATTACAGCAATTGGCTCATGTCTCTCGATATGGTAGAAGAAAGTGGAATTCTGCCTTCGTTTTATCCGACTGACTTGGAATTTAATATGATTTCACCAAATGATGTGGCAAAATTCGTGGCAGACAAAATAGAGAACGGAATTGACCAATCAGAAGTAATAGAAATCGTAGGACCAACGAAGTATTCAACGAACGATATTGCGAAAGTAATGAGTAAGACACTTGACAAAGAAGTGAATACCCACGAAATCCCAAGAACAGAATGGAGCGAAATAATGAAGAGTATCGGATTTACAGATGACGCGACCAAAAATTTTGTAGAAATGACAGAATTCGTTGTAAGCGGAAAGGCCGAACCTGAAGGAAAAAAACAAAGTCCAATCTCAACGAACACAACCTTCGAAGAGTATTTAAATCAATTCGTTTAAAAAGTAAAAAAACCAGTGGGTAGCATTGTGTATAACAATCAGATGGTAAATGGACTACAGTTTGGGATATATTTAACAATGACTAAATAAAAAAACTCTATAAGAAAATTTTGCAAGCAGTAAAACCTGCCACCAGCCTAAAATATGAGTACAACCGAAGATTTCAAACAATTTGAAAACCTGGACGAAGAACAATTACCAGTTGCCAAACATAAACTACACGATTGGACACATTTTGCAGGATTATATGCTGCTGAGCATGTAGCAGCAACGGAGTTTGTCATCGGGGCGACATTTGTGGCACTTGGCGCAAAGACCATGGATATTATCCTGGGTCTTTTGATTGGAAATATCCTGGCTGTGCTGAGTTGGCGATTCATCACCTCCCCTATTGCGGTTGATACACGCTTAAGCCTTTATACCTATCTGAATAAGATAGCGGGCGACTCGATGACCAAATTGTACAATTGGGCCAATGTCATCATCTTTTCAGTAATTTCGGCAGCGATGATAACGGTCTCGGCGACAGCAGTTCGTTTTGCTTTCGATATTCCAGCGCAACTCAATTGGTACCCGACCAATGCCTGGTTTATTTTGATAGTGCTGGCGGTGGGCATCGTAGTGGTTTCTATTGCGCTCTATGGTTTTAATGCCGTTTCTGAATTCTCGGGAATCTGTGCGCCCTGGCTCTTTGTGATGTTTACCAGTGGCGCCATGGTGCTGCTCCCTGCCTTATCTTTAGATGTATTGGATAAAACCTTACCTGCAGGATGGGCCGATTTTATGACCCTCGGCGACCAGAGTATCTGGACAGGCATCAACAGCGATGGTGACCCCGGAATCGGATTGGTTGAAGTCATCGGCTTTGGTTGGGCCGCCAATACCATTACACATTTCGGATTGATTGATATGGCCCTTTTTCGTTTTGCAAAGAAGAAGAACTACGGATATGCCACCAGTACCGGTATGATGTTCGGGCATTATGTGGCATGGATTGCTGCCGGAATAATGGGTGCCGGTGCTGCTGTTATTTTAGGAAAATCCATCGTGGAACTCGATCCGGGAGATGTTGCTTACTACGCTCTTGGCTGGTCGGGATTTGTTATTGTAATCGTGGCGGGTTGGACAACTGCGATTACCAATCTGTATAGAGCAGGATTGGCAGCACAAGCCATTTTCTTCAATCATTCCCGAAAGAGAACAACCATGGTGGTTGGTTTGGTTACAATTGCCATCGCCTGTTTCCCCTTTGTATTTTCACAAATACTGCCGCTACTGACCTACGCTGGTCTGTTGGTGGTTCCTGTAGGAGCCATTGTATTTGCTGAACATCAGATTTTCCCTCGAATTGGCTATACCCGTTATTGGTCGTCCTATAAACAGTTGACCTTTAGTATGCCTGCGGTTGCCGCCTGGGGCTTGGGCCTGGTCTTTGGTTTTGGTTTGAATTTCTTAGATGTGATTTCATTTTATTACCTGTTTATCCCAACCTGGTTTTTTACTATTGCGGTGTATACCGCACTCGCAGGAAAGTATGGTGCGAAAGAGACCTATGCGGTGGAAACAAGTGAGGAGGAGCTTCGGAATGAAACGATTAAACGTTTTCAGGAGGAACAGGCAAAAAATGAACCTGTGATTTCAAAAGATGTTTCATTACTCTCTAACGGATTAAAATTCATCTCGATTTCGGCTTTGGTCGCAACCTTGATTTTGGCCTGCAATGTCATGTTCGGAAGTGCTACGGAAGCAGATTACATTATAAATAGAGAACTCTTTTACAGGTACGCATTCATCTGCACCATTATCTATTTCGTTTTAGCCTACTGGGCCTTGAAACGTGGAAAATCAAGTACAAAAGTATAAGCATGGAAATCGCTGTACCACTCAACCAGGCTAATTTATCGGATGTAGGAAGTCGTATTCCGGTACCAAATTATAACCGATCTGCGGATCAATCAGGAATTGTACACATCGGTGTCGGCGGATTTCACCGGGCCCATCAGGCCTATTATTTACATCAACTAAAGAAAGGGAGCGCTACCTCAGCGTGGGGCATCTGCGGAATAGGTTTGCGTGAAGCGGATGGTAAATTAAACGATATTTTCAAAAAGCAAGACCACCTGTATACCTTGATGGTCAAACACCCGGATGGAAAAATCGAACCCGAAGTTATCGGGTCGATAGTCGACTTTAAAATGGGAACCATCAACCCGGAACAAGTCATCACCCGTATGGCGCATGCAGATACTAAGATAGTTTCGCTAACCATTACTGAGGGTGGTTATAATTTTAATCCGACTACCGAAGATTTCAATTTTGACAATCCTGATATTCAACATGAGCTACGACACCCCAATGACCCCATAACCGTATATGGCTTTTTAACCGCAGCCCTAAAAAGGCGTCGCGATAATGAGTTACCAGCGTTTACAGTGCTGTCTTGTGATAATATTGAGCATAATGGCGACATGACACGAAAAATGCTGCTAGCCTTTGCCGAAGCGCAAGATGTGGAATTGACGGAATGGATAGCCCGGGAAGTCCGCTTCCCTAATAGTATGGTAGACCGTATCACTCCTGTGACTACGGATGCAGATATCGAAACCCTGGCGCAAACCTATGGCGTACTCGACGGTTGGCCGGTTACCTGTGAACCTTTTATCCAATGGGTCGTTGAAGATAATTTTTCAAATGGAAGACCTGAGTTCGAAAAAGTTGGGGTGCAATTTGTGCCGGATGTGGGACCCTATGAGAAAATGAAACTCCGCTTATTGAATGCAGGTCATTCGGTCCTGGGTCTATTGGGAGCCATTCATGGACACCCCACCATCAATGCCTGCATGGAAGACGAAACCTTTGTTCAATTTTTACGTGCCTTTCTGGATACCGAAGCAACGCCTATTTTAGGGGACATTGAAGGCATTGACCTGAATGAATACAAAGACATTTTGCTACAGCGTTTTGCCAATCCCAATATCAAAGATAGTGTCAGCCGTATTTGTTCGGAAAGCTCCGCCAAATTGCCCAAATTTTTAATTGCTACCATACATGAGAATTTAGCGACTGGGGGTAATATCAAATTTGCAACATTGATCATTGCTGCCTGGTGTTATTATAGCGATAAGGGAATAGATAGACACGGGCATCCAATTGAAATTATCGATGCCATGAACATCGAACTTCATCAGGTGGCCAAACAAACCAACACCGACCCATTAGCCTTTGTAAGACTAGAATCTGTTTTTGGTAAACTTATTAATAATGAGCGGTTTACAAAGTTATACGCGGAGATGGTTCAGAAAATCTATATGGATGCCAATATCAAAAAGTATATGAAGGAAATGATTTAAAATCTGCTATTCTGAAAAGTGCTGGGCCTAACAGTTTAGACTTATTTACAAAGTCCGCCAAATTCTTAACTTGGCTTTTATATAGAAAAGATAAAACCATATCATAAACGTAACCGCTGAAAATCATTATGGGCGCAAGTATTACTACCATTGACCCTTCCGATAAATCAGATCTAAAGCGATTTATCTCTTTAGAAAGAAAATTAATGAAAAACTATCCACTTTACATTTCTGAAATAGATGATGATGTGGTAAAGTTTCTTACCCGAAAAAATCTAATGGCTAAAGAAATGGAATTTGGACTGTTCGTTGTTTCAAAATCAGAACAGGATGTAGGACGTTGTGCAGCGATCATCAACAGAAAGTTTCAACAGCAAAAAAACAGGCTGGTGCTGGTTTTATCGGATTTTTTGCAGCAGCAGCGGGTTGCGATCAGGAAGTAGCAGAAATGATTCAGCAGGCCGAAAGTTGGCTAAAAGAGAGAGGAGTGACAAAAGTAATAGCCCCAGCTAACGGAGGTGCACCGAATGCCATGGGATTTATGGTGTCAGGATTTGATGAAGACCCCATGTTTCCTTTCCCCTGGACTCCTCCCTATTACAAGCCTTACATTGAAACGCTGAAATATCAGCCAACTTACCCTTTGTGGTATTATGATGTCGATTTTAGCAGCGAAAAATACAAAGCATCTAAAAGTAGGTATTCCCACTACAATGCAGCTGTTATAAGACCTGTTTCAAAAAAGAACTGGGACAAGGACTTAGAAACAGTAACCGATGTGCTCAATGAGACATTTGAACATGAATGGGAATTTACCAAGATGAGCCATGCCGTAATGAAAGAGTTTTTTGGCCCTATGAAAGATATACTGGCTCCGCAACAAATACTGATTGCGGAAGTTGATGGAAAGCCTGCTGGGTTTTGCTTTGCCGTGCCTGACTTAACTCCTCTTTTCCGCACATTTAATGGACGTGTTGGCTTGATTGCTATATTCAAGCTGTTGACAGGTGCTGCTAACAAATTTAAAAGGGCAGGTATATTAGGAATCGGAGTTACTGACGAACACAAAGGCAAAGGGCTGGCTAAGGCTATTGCCATGAAGATGTATGGCTATCATGAATCATTGGGTTTGAAAAGCAGTTTATACTTTCCAGTGAATGAAAGCAATATGGGATCCAGGGGTTTTGCAGAATCAATTGGTGGCAAAGGCCGTTTAATGTATCAGGTTTACGACAAAGTTTTATATGAGAAGTGGACCGAATGAACACGAACAGCACCCAGTGCTTTCCGCAAACTTTGGAAGCAACGGTAGACTTCCCTATTTTAGGAATCTCCATAAAGTGAGAGAACTAACCTAATACATGGACGTTGTGGCCATTTTAATATAAATAACAAATGGACAGGCAATTAAAAATAAACTTGTTCCCCAGAGCGCATTTATGGTTGTTAATACCATTTGTGTTGACTATCGCAGGCTTTTATCTTTCGTATTGGAGTAGATTTAATGAAGCTCCATGGCGCCAACACATTCATGGGCTTTCTGCCACCGCTTGGTATATTTTGGTAATTGTACAACCATGGTTAATTCATAACAAACCTCCAAGTTACCATAAGAAATTAGGGATTCTGGGCATATTTTTAGCAGGAGCCGTGGTTTTTTCAGCACTTCAGGTAATACCCTATCAGGTTGTAAACGATTTTCTTCCGGACGTTCTTAAATATGGATTTTCCTTTGCAGACTTATGCGCACTAGCCGGTTTTAGTATATGTGTGATTGTAGGAGTATGGCATGCCAGAAATATTAATGTACATGCCAGATGGATGATTTCGACAGTATTTTGGATTTTATTGCCCGCCACGGCCCGGTTAGTTTATTTTCCTCTGCTGAATGTTTACGAAGGGAACCCTCCCATTACATACTTACAAACGGTTTATATATGTTTTGTATTGACTACTTTTTTACCATTGCTTTATATGATATTTCTGGATTACAAAAAGGAGAAGAAAGTATATCAATCGTTTATCCTAACCTTAATGGGAATTACTTTTTATACGCTGGCAATTGCCCCAATGGGTAAATGGCAATGGTGGATTGACGTTTGCCACAATATAATTGGAAAGGGAATGTGATAAAACTGGCTACACCAATGGCTATATATAATCCATTGCACGCAAACACTCAATTTAATAATGTTATCTATAGCCAGATATATTTCCTGCTTCAAAATGATACAGAATTCTCCGCCACGGAATCATAACCTAACCGTTCTAGTCAAATTGGAAGAACAAAATTCATATTAAGGGAAGACGAAAACCAATTAGAGTAAGCATTAACAGTTAAAATAAAACAAAATGAAACGCTCAATTTTCTTGATCATTACTTCAATCATTTCTGCACTGTTTGGTGGCATGATGTTTTTCCTTCCAGACATGGTGACTGAAGGATTTGGCTCTGCTCCTACTTCTTTTTCGATCTTTCTAATGCGAGAAATGGGGCTAATTATTTTGTGTTCGAGCGTTTTAAATTTTTTAGTACGCAACGATAGTGACTCTATGGCTCTCAAGGCAATTTTTATTTTCAACATTGCATATCATATTACTATGATCCCTATTGTTTTCATCGGAGTGTCAGAAGGAGTTTTTACCATTGACAAGTCTATTGGTGGATTAACTGCTCACCTTTTCATCGGAATCGGTTCGCTCTTTTACCTAATGAAGATTAAAACCTCTGCCAGTGAAAAAGTTTAAAAAAGGTGTACCACGCACCCAGTCTTTAGCACCAGAATCGTTAAGCGGCAGCTTCGAAAAGGGGTTCAATTGAGGGAGTCAAGTTTTTAATTTTGTTGAATATAAACTCTTAGATAATGAATTTACTGAAAGCAATCGGAAAACAGATGCAGTACCCAAGAGGGATATTCGGTAAGATTTTGTTTGCGTGGATGACGAGAATGACTATCGCGCATGCACGCTGGACCGTGGACCTCATGGATATACAGCCGGATGATGATATCCTCGAAATAGGTTTCGGAAACGGTGCTAACATTAAACTGCTCTTACAACTGGCAGTCAGTGGATCCATCACAGGTGTCGAAATATCAGATACTGCAATTGAAATGGCATCTAAGAAAAATGCCAAACTAATCTCCGAGGGAAGGGTGAAATTACACAAGGCTGCAGGCAACGCGCTGCCCTTTGAAGACGGGGTATTTGACAAAGCATGTACAGTTGCCACGGCATACGTAATTGAAGATCCGGGCGCTGTATTCAGAGAAATGTATCGTGTTCTCAAACCCAACGGGCGTGCAGCGGTGACTTTTCCTGTCAGGGAGAATTTCATAAAATTTAAACCGGTTGCAACAGAAGGTTTTTTTCTCCATCAGCTTGCCGACCTGGAAAAAGTCTTCCGCGATGCCGGCTTTGTCAATTGTAGCACTAAAAATAATAATCAGGTCAAATTCGGTGCTCATTGTATGCTGGGAGTGAAACCGACTACTATCAGCTAAAAAGAACCACCGATGGAAGACCGTTGGCAGTAATTAGAATTAATAAAAACCTATGAATCAGAAAGTAGATTGGTTCTTCGACAAAGACACCAAGTGGCAGAAAGAATACCAGAAATTAAGAACGATTATCCTTGACTGCGGTCTGATAGAAGAACTAAAATGGGGTTGCCCCTGCTACACCTTTCAAACTAACAATGTTGTTTTAATACATGGGTTTAAAGAATACTGTGCGCTTCTATTTCACAAAGGGGCTTTGTTAAGTGACTCAGAAAAACTACTGATCCAGCAAACGAAAAATGTTCAAGCTGCCAGACAAATGCGTTTTACCAATTTGCAGGAAATCATTGATTTAATACCTGTTATCAAAGCATACATTTTTGAAGCTATTGAAATAGAAAAAGCTGGCTTGGAAGTAAAAATGAAAAAGACTACGGAATTTGAAATACCTGATGAACTCATCAAAGCATTTGAGCATAATTCTGATTTAGAAACTGCATTTAACGCCTTGACACCAGGAAGACAAAGAGGATATTTACTGTATTTCTCACAAGCAAAACAGCCAAAGACCCGGGTATCCAGAATTGAGAAATCCATGCCTAAAATATTTGAAGGGAAGGGCGTGAATGACAAGTAATGAGATGAGCAAATAATTCTAGAGAATGACAGCCAAGGAATTTATTTCCACCTTACAAATTATAGCCCAGGAATATTCAAAAGCTATTCCAAAAAGAGAAATCTTTTCATTGGCAAAAGAATTTCAGCAAATGCCGGTACCGGAGGTGATAAAATTACTTCAGAATGAATCTGACGACCATAGAATTGGAGCGGTATCTATATTAGATTGGAAAGCGCGCAATAAGAAAACATCAGACATTGAAAAGGAAGCAATATATAGGGCTTATATCGATAATCACCAATGGATAGACGATTGGGGGCTGGTAGATAGAGCTGCTCCCTACGTTGTTGGAGGGTACCTGTATGATAAATCAAGAAAGCCCTTATATCAATTAGCGAAATCTCAAAACCCTTTGGAAAGAAGAACCGCTATGGTAAGCACCTACTATTTCATCCGTAAAAATGATATTGAAGATACCTTTAAGCTTGCCGAAATGCTGGTACACGATTCACACAAATCTGTTCAAACAGCGGTAGGAAGCTGGGTTAGAGAAGCAGGGAAACGAGATGAACTAAAACTCAAGTCATTCCTTGATAAATATGCGGAGACCATGCCAAGAATAACTTTGAGATATGCAATTGAAAAATTTGATAGACAGACTAAGGATTACTACCTGGGAGTGCAGAGTAAATAAAAACTACCCCCGAACTTCAAGATTTGAATAATTGTGGTTTTACTCCTTTAAGATTTTTATCATTGCGTCAACCTTAGCCAATCTTGGGTTGATTTCATTTTTTATTCTCCTTTTGCTTAAGTAGTATTCATAAATTCCTAGTCCGACCATAGCAAGAAATACGATGACTGCTACGTACCGCGACAAAGGTATTTCCCAAGCACCAACAAAAAATAAAACAACTATGGGGTAAATAGTTAAAATTGCCCAATTCAGTGAGGTTTCAAGCAATCTTTTTTGGCCAAGCAGGTAGGCTCTTGTCTTATCCAGATATTGCAGGTAATTTTCTTCCAGGTCGCTCGGTTTAATTTTTTTTATACTTGACATTCGAATTCCTACATATATTAACCAAACAACTATCAGTGCTGATGCAATTTTCATGGAAGTATATGGAACCCAATAAATAGCGAAAATAAATGGTGGGATAGCTATCAATGCAGAAATAACATTTACCAGTTCTAGGTACTTCCACCATCTGTGTAATCGACCCAGACTTGATTGCAATTCTATCATCAATTTTGATTTCTCGAATTTTATACGCTCCTGATTACTGGACGATTGCCAGATTTTAATCAATTCATCTTCTATCATGACAGTTCATTTATGCAATTCAACAATTTCGACTTAATCCGCTTAATCTTTACCGCTACATTATTCTCGGTCAAACCAAGAATATTTGAAATTTCCCTGTAGGCTAACTCCTCTAGATATAGTGCGATTATGGCCTTATCGGCTTCGTTCAAATTTTGTATACATTTTCTTAGCTTCTTCAGGTTTTCGTCTGATCCTTCGATCTCTTCCTCCGACCGATAATTTGTAATGGTAATACTATCCAATTTTATCAACCGGTTCTGGTTCTTGGTGTATTTGGATTTGAATTGAAGGCAAACATTAAGGGTGATTCGAAACATCCATGTGCCAAAAGAAGAATTACCTTTAAACGTGGCCATTGACCGCCAAACATGAACCAATACTTCCTGAAAAAGATCTTTGGCATCCTCGCTATTCTTTGAATAAATTGAACAAATCCTAAAAAGTCTCTGCTGATTTTCTTCCAGTGCATTAAGAAATATGGTTTCAGTTTCTTTATCCATCTTTTGAATCTTGTCTCTACTTTGTTAGTTAGCAATGTTTCAAAAATATGACACTCTATCAGGTATTTTTTTACCCTCAAAACCTGATAGTTTTAAAAAATATTGACCTAAGTTTTTTTAGTTAGGATTCCTTACTATATTTGTGAAGCAATAATGCTTTGATCTAAATTTAATAAAATGAGTAAATCAATTTTTTATCACGCAGGATGTCCAGTATGCGTAAGTGCTGAACATGATATCATCAATTTAGTTGGAGAACAAAATGTAGAGGTAGTCAATATTGGCGAAAACCGAACCAGAATTTCTGAAGCGGAAAAAGCAGGTGTAAAATCTGTTCCAGCATTAGTTACACCAAACGGAAATACCCTGCATATAAACTTCGGTGCTTCAATAGCAGATGTAAAAGGTTAATTTTTTCAAACTTATAGTTAGGATTCCTAATTTATCAATGGGATCCTAACTTTCTAAAATCATTCGAAATGAAATCAGTTCTAGTATTATCAGCAACAGTACTTTTAGGCACTTCAATAGCTTGTGCTCAGGAAAGTGGATATAAAAATAAGGACTTCATGATTAATGAAGTAAGTGTAACTCAGGAACCCGATTTGGGTATCACTGTTTGGGAAATTAGCGTAGATGGAAGTGCCGGAAAGACCACACCTGCCAAGGTTGGGCAACTTGATGGTGCACCAGTCCTGGGATATGTATTTCCAACAAGTTTAAAACCAACAGATGTAGGATTTAATCAAACAGATGGAATTGTAGCGCTCGCTTTAACATCTCATCCAGATTTTGACGACACACCTCTTTGGGACGAAAATAGCGACCAAATATTTGACAACGATGGGGTTATTTGGCATCCACATTGGGTAATTCTTCACGAAGACAAAAGAGTGGCTGGAGGTCTTTCTGTTAAACAATTTAAGAAAGCAGATGAAACAGTTGTTTTACCCCCGACAAATCCAGGGATGCCGATGTATATGGATTCTCCGGGTTATCCTGTTATCACTAAAAGCAATACCATAAAGGTTATAGTTCCCGATTATCGAATGAACAACCAAGCAGATTTCAATTATGATGGAGTAACTGCATTTATGAAAGTAAATACCAGTGATGATAATGCTCCGATGTTAGGAGTTTATGAAGTCTTTAGCGTCGCAAGTGGCGATTTATCATTACCATATACCGTAAAAAAGTAACAACATGAAAATAGCAGTTTGGGATACATACGTAAAAAGAGCAGATGGTGTCACAATGCATTTTGATATTCTTGTACCTAGTGACGTTACCAATGAACAATCCATATATGACTTTGGAATGCATTATCTAAAGACCAAACCTTTTCAAACAAACCAATTGTCTGCTAATGAATGTCGCCTTTGCCACATTGAGCAAGCGACAGCAGATATGATTGCAGATATTGAAAAGAATGGTTATTCAATTATAGAAATGGCCAATTGTAACTAATTTAATTAGGATAACTAACTTTGCCTGTCGAACAAAATTCGGCAGGCCTTTTTATGAGAAAAAGCACATTTAATCCGGAACAACAAGAAAAAGATATTTCAAGCAAAATTGTTGCAGGACTGGAACGAGTTTCTGAGGTATTTAAAGTCCTATTATGGGAAAAAGCTAAATTGGTAGGTTTAAGTCCTATTCAAATTCAGGTACTTATTTTCATAGCTTTCCATAAACAAAGCTTGTGCAATGTTAGTCATCTTGCCAGGGAATTCAATGTAACTAAACCTACGATAAGTGATGTCATCAGAGTCTTAGACCAGAAAGGATTGATTGTAAAAGATGTTTCACTGTCCGACAGTCGAAGTTATTCCATAACGTTATCTGAGCTAGGAAATGACATAGTTTCTCAAACATATGATTTCTCAAGCCCATTAAAGAAACAAGTTGATGACTTTTCCCAATCTGAGCTGGAAAGCTTGTTCAGCACTTTAAGTCAACTGATTTTCAAATTAAATCGCAACGGAATTTTAAGCGTTCAAAGAACTTGTTTTGGTTGCAAGTTTTATGAAAAGAACAATGGAAATGATTATTGCAGCTTATTGCAAAAAGAATTGTTGAGTCAAGAAATCCGATTAGACTGTCCGGAATTTGAAGAAAAAGCCCGTGGCTAGTCGGTAGTTCCTGTGTTATGAAAACCCCATAAACAGGAGGTTTTTTAATATGCGAACGGCATATTATATATAAGTCGAAAACGTAGGTGAAATCTATAAAGGAGCGGTTGCAATCGGAGCTAAAGCTGAGTTTGAACCTACAGATACGGAATGCCTTATTTTTTGTACTTTTAGATAGGTACAGGCGCTAGAAGAATATGACTTCTGGACCGCCAGGCACAAGATCATATGGACAATTCATTAGAAGACTTAATTTCCAGACTAAATCTGGAACCACATCCTGAAGGTGGCTTTTTTAGGGAAACTTATCGCAGTGAAGGGGAAATTCCTCAGGAAAGTTTAGCTGACAGTTACAGCGGAAACAGAAACTACTCAACCTGTATTTATTTTCTTTTGACCTCTGATAATTTCTCTGCATTCCACAAAATTAATCAGGATGAAATTTGGCATTTTTATGATGGCACGCACTTAAGGTTGCACATCATTTCTAATAATGGTGCCTATTCTAGTCACTTAATTGGAATAGATATGCGAAATGGTCAAACACCTCAATTTGTGGTAAAAGGTGGAAGTTGGTTTGCAGCAGAAGTCGAAAATGAAAATTCGCATTCCTTAATAGGTTGTACCGTATCACCAGGGTTCAGTTTCGAGGATTTCAAATTGGCTTCACGAAATGAGTTACTAAACACGTTTCCGGAATATAAAGAAGTCATTTTGAGGCTAACACGTGAATAAATGCCGTTGCCAACAACATAAACCGCAAGTGCGGCTGCATATAAACGCTGATGACAGACTACTATAAAACAAAAGAGTCAGTTGAGGAATACATCAAACTTGCAAAGGACGCACATGGAGGTGATTTGATTAAAAAGCTCAATAAATTCTTACCACCTAATTCAGCAGTGCTTGAAATTGGTTCAGGACCAGGCACAGATTGGAATATCCTGAATAGAGATTATGAAATTGTAGGCTCTGATAATTCTCCAGAATTTCTGAGTCATCTCGTTTCTACAAATCCAACAGGTATATTTCTCGAATTAGACGCGATTACCCTGAATACAGTGGAAAAATTTGATGGAATTTATTCAAACAAAGTATTGCATCATCTGACAGACAAGGAATTAATTGACTCCATTAAACGACAGTATGATATTTTAAATTCTGATGGAATTATTTGTCATTCCTTTTGGAAAGGAGAAGGTTCTGAGATATTTAAAGGTCTTTTTGTGAACTATCATTTAGAACACCCATTAAAGGAGTTTTTTAAGGGATATTTTAAAATTCTTCTGCTTGAGAATTATGCGGAATTTGAAGATTCCGATTCACTCTTATTAATTGGAAAGAAAAAAACCACCAAACAATAAACAGCTAAACTCAATCGTCCTTTTGTATTTACAACCACCATATTCTGCTGTTCATACAAAATATCCTTTATACATTGTGAAAATGAAAACTGGCTGAAACAAAATGACACCTTTGGAATTAGCAGAAAAATATATGGACTGTGTTTTCAATACAGGCGATTTGGAAACGTTGAGAAAAATACTATCTGATGATTTAAAATTCAGTGGACCTTTCTTCAAATTTAACTCAGCAGAGGACTATGTTAACTCGCTTCGAAATGATCCACCAGATGGTTTTGAATATGAAATAAAAAAAAGATATGCTGACAATTCTTCAACCTGTTTATGCTACCAGTTTTCAAAACCAGGAGTTTCAACTTCCATGGCACAGATTTTTGAAACCAGCAATGGAAAAATAAGCAGTATTCTGTTGATTTTTGATTCTGCGGTATTTCGACCAGATTAAAGTGAAAAGAGTAAAGTACCAGGCTAGAACATAGCACGATACTCCTGGAAAGCAACCATCAATCCCTTTAAATGGACTACAAAACATTTGAACCGAGGCAGGAACTTAGTCCCCTTGTTAAATGCTATTGGACGTTGGTAAGTCCCAAAGAAGAAAATCCGGAAAAACAGACCATAGTTCCCGATGGCTGTATAGAAATGATATTCCACTATGGAGACCTTTTTTATCAATACTCGGGAACAGGAGAGCGTGTGATCCAACCCCGGTGTTTTGTTATCGGGCAACTCACCAGGCCCCTGGAGATTCAACCAACGGGTGAGACAGGTGTGTTTTCCGTCCGATTTCATCCCGGAGGTTTTATGCCATATGCGACTATTCCGATCAAAGAAATGGAAAATAATGCGGTTCCTTTAGAAACACTTTTTGGTCCTGATGGAAAGGAAATATCCGAAAAGATATTGAATGCAAAAACTACCAAGCAGCGGGTTGACCTGGTGGAAGTTTTCTTGACAAAACGCTTAACGGACGATGAAACCAAAGATCGCATTATCAAATCCACCGTAGAAACGATTTTAACCGCGAATGGACAACTCCCGATTGATCAACTATCCAGGCAACTCAACATTAATCTTAGGCAGTTGGAGCGAAAATTTTCTTTGGCGATAGGTCTGAGTCCTAAACAACTTTCCAAAACAGTAAGACTGCAAGCCTCTCTCAAAATGCTGCTGAATAATCAATTCACCAGTCTTACGGCTTTGGCCTATGAGGGTAACTATTACGATCAGGCACATTTTATAAAAGACTTTAAGGAACTCACAGGTTTCACCCCCAAAGAGTTTTACAAGGATAACTTCGCCATGTCAAAACGGTTTTACGGCTCGGAATAGTCTGTCGGAATTTTACAATTTCTAAAGTAAGGTAATCCTCAATATTGTAAGTACGGGAGGAGATGATCTGCGGATGGTGTCGGATAAAATTGGATCCAACTATAGGGGACATTATTGTTCTAAAATCTCATTCGAAATGTGATTCGAAAGACAACAACCTGGCAATTCACTCAAAAAATAAACCATGAAAATCTTGATGACATTAATAGTTTCAATGCTGATGATGACAATTTCATGGCATTGCCTTGCGTTTGATACGACAAATTCTGTTCCTGTGATCGAAAACGTCAAGTGGCTGCTTGGAACCTGGGAAATGAGAACCTCAAATGGCTCTACCTATGAGACCTGGGAGTTAAAGACTCTTACAGAATTGTCTGGAAAAAGCTATGCCGTAAAAGGAGCAGACACTGTGGTATCTGAAACGGTGCGGATTACTGAGGAAAACGGAAAATTATATTATGTCCCCATGGTGTCTGACCAGAATAATGGTGATGCAGTAGTTTTCGAGGCCTCATTTATTTCCCGGTCTAAATTTATAGTGGAAAATCCACAACATGATTTCCCTAAAGTGATTTCATATACCAGAATCGGTCTGGATCAGTTGGTAGCTGAAATTTCAGGACCTTCTGAGGATGGACAGGTTAATTATCAGACTTTTCCGATGAAACGGATACCGGATGCAGTTTCCAGGAACATTGAATTGGTTCAAGATATATTTCGCTTTTTCAATGAGCATAATTGGGAGCAAATGGCTGGCTTATATGCCAATCCTGCGGAATTCAAAGATCCAGCTTATGGAATTGAAACGGTTATCCAATCCACCCAAGAAATTATTAAGAAGTATCGGGAGATGAATGACACATCTGCTGACATTCAGGATAAAATATTAACAATATATCCTTCCGGTGAAAAGCACGTTATCGTGGAATTTATGTCTTCCGGAACTACTAAAGATGGCTCAAACTGGAGCCTGCCCCTGGTAACTATATTTACTATTGAAAATAATCGTATAGTGAAGGATTTTACCTATTACGATAAATAAATAACAGACCATAGGTCGTCTTTCAATAATGTACAGTGCTTCTTAATGATTTGGATTCTTGTAGAATCGGAGTCCAGATCATACCGCTTAACGCACCGGGTAACTTCATAACCCAGGTGAAAAAAAAAAAAACACCTATCGGTTTGCATAAACTCTGCAAACCAATTAAAATAAGGCAAATGAAAAGTGAAGCAAAAACAGTAGAAGACTATCTTAGACAAATACCTGAAAAGAGAGTTTCGGCATTAAAGAAGCTAAGAAACCTCTGCCTGAAGTATTTGCCTGACCATGAAGAAAGTATGGTTTATAAAATGCCTTCATACATCCGGAATGATCAAGTGGAAGTGGCTTTCGCCAGCCAGCAGCAACATATTAGTGTTTACATTTTAAAGCACGAAGTTATGTTGAACAATAAGGCACGCCTGAAAGGGCTAAATCATGGAAAAGGGTGCATTCGATACTCTAATCCTGACAAAATTGACTACGAGTTAATAACTGACCTATTGAAGCAAACAGTAGACTCAGATGCACCTATCTGTTAAACTTTTGCAATTATGAAAATACCATGGTTAAGGATTATTTTGTGGGGGGCATTAATCCACATAATCTTATTTAAATCAGCCCTTCTTCTTCCAACAACACTCTTATCCGCGCCTGATTTTCCCAGAACCGGTCCTTGATCTTTTGCATCAGCCCGTCAAACTCAGGGTGACTTTTTAACGGCTTTAGCAGAGGGTCATCTTCAATTAACAAATACCAATACTGATAATTCTCTATTTCTGAAAATATCTTAAGTTGCTCGATAGCCTGTTCAACATTTCCCTCGTAAGCGTATTTTAAAAGCAGGTTAGCACTTTTGTAAGTAGACTGATCCTCCTGGCAATATTTTGAAAAATCACTAAATAATTTCTCTGCTTCGGTGTCTAAACCCATCTTTCCATAGACCACCGCAATTTTGGCGTTATCCTCCTGCCTATAAATATCCTGTCCATTGTCTCTCCTGGCTTTGACAAATTTTCTATAATAGAAATAAGCACTGTCGTAGTTCTCCTGCACATAATAAAATTTAGCAACATCCTGCAAAATGTCAAGGCGGGTGGTATCCTTATTCCACTCCTTTATCAGTAAATTCCTGGTCCTCTTAATATCCCCATCTATGGCGAATAGGATAATTGCTTTTAAATGTGGCGCATAATAATTTTCCGCACTATAATCCAGGGACAGGTTGATATATTTTAACCCCTCATCTGCAAATCCAGCTGACACCAGGGCGAAACTCAGCTGCAAATAGGTATAACTCTGGGTAACAGAATCGTTGGAGGCCACGTTAAGCTGAACTCCTTTCAAGGCATATTCCAGGTATTTATCGGTATTGGGAACCAAACGAGAATAGAAATCCGCCAGCATCTGTACTGCAAAAGCTGAATTAGGATTATATTCCAGGGCCTTTTCAAGATGCGGCAAAGCCAGTTCGTACTCTTTTGTTTGTATATAGTAAAATGCCTTAGCGATCAGACTCTCCGCGGATTTTGGATCATAAAGCAAGGCCTTATCTGCATAACTATTTATCTCATCGGTGTACTGCTTTTCAGTTTGAAACATTTCGAGGAGGTAATATGAAACAGCAATGTTGGCATAAGCCAGTGCAAACTCCGGATCCTGTTCGATTGCTTTTTCAAATAATCCAATGGCTTGTGTAAGTCCTTCAGTGGTTCTGGTGAAAAATGGGTCGAGTGCCTGTAAATAGTAGTCGTAGGCCAGTAGATTCTCGGTTGGTTTTTTCTCGATTAGCTCTAGTTCGGCAGGGGTCACTATGGCTTCAATGGAGCCTACAATTTTCCGGGCCACTTCATTTTGCAGCTCAAAAATATCCACCACCTCACGATTATATTGCTCTGCCCAGATCTGTCTTTGACTGGCGGTCTCTATCAATTGAATATTAAGCAAAACTTGATCTCCTATTTTCTGTCCACTGCCAGCAACGAAGTAGTTCACCTTGAGTTCTTCCGCCATCTCCGGAATAGTCTGGTTCGTGTTTCTGTATCTTTCCACCGAGGACCGGCTAATCACCCGCAAATCTTTAATTTTCTGAAGATTACTTAACGTGGACTCCATAAGACCATTTACAAAATACAGATTGGAAGAATCATTGCTCTCATTTTTGAATGGTAATACTGCAATCGACTTGTCAACCAGCTCAATTTGGGGATCAGAACTTGAACCCCGACTAAAGAACCCAGAGAAATAAGTAATAACCAGCAGCAGAATAGCGGCAACCGCGATTAGCGGCCATTTTATGAATGTACTATTTCCTGAATCTACCACTTTGCCGGTTTCAGTGGTGTCAATGCCCCCAAGCTCATGGTTAGTAACCGCATAGACTTCCATCGGTTTGGTAACATTCTTCAGCGTATGAACACCCCTGGAGGCTGTTAGCAGCTCAGGTTGATTTTTTATTTCATCGTACACCTTGTCGGAGATATAAACGCTGCCTGTTTCAGCTAGTGCTTCAATACGGGAAGCTACATTTACACCATCCCCGATAATATCCTGATCGGTCACAATAATATCTCCCGAATGGATCCCAATCCGGATTGGGATCCTGGGTTCCTCTTTTCTGAAAGCAAGCTGCATTTCAATGCCACATTGCACTGCATCAATGGCACTTGGAAATGTACTTAAAGTACCATCACCATAATACTGAAGGATACGTCCATTAAATTTCCTGGTAGTGGAATCGAAAACTTCCCGGTGCCGGTCTCTGAATGCAATAGCTTTACCTTCATCCCTTTGCATCAGAGCGGTATACCCCTCAATATCGGTGAACATTATGGCAGCCAATTGTCGCTGCCTGGCAGTGGAGGGTCCCCCACTTTTATCAGTGTCTCCCCTCCTGCCTACCTCACCGGGCGGGTAACCATAATATTCTCTGAAACATTTGATAAAATAGGAAGTACTACTAAAGCCGACCTTGAATGAAACTTCCGAAACAGTCAACGAAGTCTGCCCCAGGATCTCCATACCTTTTTCCAACCGCACCTGACGGATGAATTGACTGGCTGAAAGCTTTGTGTCTTTCTTGATTTTCCTGAGCAGGTTGGAACGGCTGGTATTCATTGCCTCTGCCAGTTCAGAAACGCCGAAATGTTCATTTGAGACGTTCTCCAGAATGATGGATTCGGCCTGATCCACAAAGTTCTCACCGTTGAAAGAAGTGTCTGACATAGGATTTGGTATTCAAAATTAGCAAAATTTATAACAAACCATCACCATTGGAACTTCCCGGATTTAGGTGAAAAAAAGCTCGGCTCGCTTCATAGTTTATATCCCTGCGCCATAGTTTTTATGTCTTCCGCAAATTTGATGGATTTGGCTGCATAGCTCATAGGCCTTGCTTTGGTTCCTTCATGATCTTTGTAGAAATCAAAAATTCACAATAAAAATTACCATCATGAAAACAATAAGAATCAATTCTCTAAGCACATTAGTAAACCTGGTATTGGTGTCTATTTTGTTGCCGGCCTGTAGCCAAAATATAGATTCCAGCAGTACATCCGCAGTAGACAAACCTGAAATGGATATTCATGCTGCAGTTATGTCTAATAACCTCGAAGTGGTCAGGCAACATATAGATGCTGGCACCGATATTAATCTAAAGGAACCCTTTAGTGGCTCTACGCCTTTGATCTCCGCAGCAACATTCGGTAAAACAGAAATTGCCAAAGCGTTAATTGATGCGGGTGCAGATTTGACGCTCATTAATAATGACGGCTCAACGTCGCTGCATGCGGCCGCCTTTTTTTGCCGGGTGGAGATCGTGCAAATGCTGATCGATGCCAAGGCGGACAAAACCCTAAGAAATAATTTCGGAGCCACTCCCCGGGAAACCGTTATGGGGCCGTTTTCCGAGATCAAACCGGTTTATGAAATGATACAGCAACAGCTGGCACCCATGGGCCTGCAATTGGACCTGGCACAGCTCGAAAAGACCCGTCCAGTCATCTCAATGATGTTGCAGTAAGTAATCACTAAAGTAAAATCCTATGACAACTGAAAGAAGACACGATATAGACTGGTTGCGGGTTATTGCGATCGGACTGCTTTTAATCTATCATATCGCCATCATTTTCCAGCCGTGGGCCATGTTTATCGGATTTATCAGGAGTGACCAACCGATGGAAAGTCTGTGGAACCCGATGACCATGCTGAATGTATGGCGTATCCCGCTCCTGTTTTATGTTTCAGGTATGGGTGTTTGTTTTGCCATCCGGAATCGAAACTGGAAGCAATTGCTGTTGGAGCGTAGCAAGCGAATTCTATTGCCATTCCTCTTTGGAATGATCGCCGTGGTTCCATTGCATTTCCTGGTTTTTCAGCAATACTACCATCTTCCTTTAGGTTATTATGCACATCCGGCGCATTTATGGTTTCTGGGAAATATTTTCGTTTATGTGCTGGTACTGCTGCCACTCTTTTATTACCTGAAAAACTTAGAGGAGAGCAGCAGATTTATCAAAGGGCTATCATACCTGATGAGCAATCCGGCAGGGCCATTATCTCTTTCGGCATTCTTTATTCTTGAAACCATTATGGTAAAGCCTCAGATCTTTGAATTATATGCTCTGACCTGGCACGGCTTTTTTCTGGGGCTCCTGGCTTTCTTTTTTGGTTTTCTTTTTGTCTACAGCGGTAAGACCTTCTTGCAAACTGTTTTGAAGTGGAGGTGGCTTTACATGGGTATGGCAATAGGTTTGTACATCATCCGATTGATGGTGTTTGAACTAAAATCACCGGGTTATCTCACGGCCATCGAATCCAATTGCTGGATCTTTGCGGTTTTCGGGTTCGGTTACAAATACCTGAACCAGCCAGGCGCTACTTTAAGCTATTTAAGTCAGGCAGCTTATCCGGTGTATATCATTCATATGCTTGTATTGTATGCAGGGGCTTTGCTCATTTTACCGCTGGACATACCGGTATTTGTGAAATTCATATCCATCATTGTGTTCACCGGTACCGTGTGCTTCCTGATTTATGAATTCCTTATCAGGAGGATCAGTTTCCTAAGGCCTTTGTTTGGGTTAAAATGGAATTTCAAAAAAACCGGTGAAGTAATAATTCATAAGGAACCTGCTGGATCAGCCGGTTAGAATCCGTTTTATTTGTTAACCGACTAACTTCTAAATAAGTTAACTTGAATAAGTGAACCATAATTTATATAGCATGAAATATAAAAATATTGAGGCATCCCAGCTAACCATGACCCAACTTATGCTTCCTTCCCATTCCAATTTTAGAGGATATATTCATGGTGGTTACGTGCTTAGCCTTATGGATCAGGTGGCCTTCGCTTGTGCGTCTAAGCATTCCGGGCATTACTGCGTTACCGCTTCAGTTAATAAGGTGGATTTTTTGAACCCCATCGAGGTAGGCGACCTTTTGACCTTAAAAGCTTCTATCAATTACACCGGACGAACGTCTATGGTGGTAGGTCTCAGAATAGAATCTGAAAATATAAAATCCGGTATAATCAAACATTGCAATTCGTCATATTTTACCATGGTGGCGAAAGATAATGAAGGAAAAAATGTACCGGTACCTGGGCTGATCTTAAACTCTGAGGAAAGTATAAGACGATTTACCAGAAGTGTTAGCAGACAAAAGCATGCCAAACAAAGAAGTAAAAGTTATAATATAGCTGAGTTTAAATTAGAAGAACACCTGCACGAAATTGAAAATACCAATGCCAAAATTGAACTGGACTGAAAATCAACCGTATTGTGAAAATCTTGAGAAGGCAAAAACGTAGTGAAACGAATCATTTGCTGGGAAAATATTACTTTTAACAATTGATAAATCAAAACAAAATGAAAACCAAAATTATTCTATTAATACTTGGTGCCATTCCCCTGCTTAACAGCTGCCAGCAAACTACATCGACAGATCCTTCAAAAATTGAAAAGGGGGTTATTAAAGTAACCATATTATATCCGAACGGTGAGGGGAAAACATTTGACATGGACTACTATTCCAAAAATCATATGCCAATGGTTGCAAGTTTATTAGGCGACTCATTAAAGCAGTTTACAATTGATAAAGGAATAGCCGGCAGAACACCCGATGAACCAATTCCGTACTTGGCTATTGGATATTTATTCTTTGACAAGCTTTCAGCCTATCAAAATTCCTTTGGACCTAATGCAGAAAAAATCGTAAGTGATATCCCTAACTACACCAATATTCAACCAGTTGTTCAAATTAGTGAAGTCTTAAAATGACCAAAAAAAGGTCAAACACCGGCCTCTTTACTTCAGTTGCTGGCCAGGTATAGCTGCACCAATAAAATGGTATCCATATAAGCATGTGCCAGGATCAGAATCCACAATCGCTTTTTCAATTTGATATAGCTTATGCCCATAACCAAACCCATACACCCGGTTTGAACCATACCCATAGGGCCCCATTCATAATGGACTAATCCGAAGAAAATTGAACTTACAATTACTGCGATGACGCTACGGTATTTTGAGGACCTGGCCAATTCAGAAATACGGTTGATTAAAAATGCCCGGTAAATCACCTCCTCTCCGAAGGAAGAAACTATACACACACCAGCTAGTGACAAAAGGAATCCTCCTGGGTTATCTTTTAGAAAATCATATCTACTAAAATCAGCATGCTGCTGAATCTCGATGAGGTTGGGCAGAAGTATAGGTCCGATAAGAAAAGCGAAGACCCCAATTGCAAAAACCAATACTGAAAGCCCGAAGATTTTGAGGCCCTCAGTAAAACTGACAGGCGTAAATGTTAAGCCAAAATCCTCCCAGGTTGTACCTCGCAGCCTCATCCCTGTCCAAATCATTACCAACATGAGGATATTGGCGACCCAGATGATACCAAAACTTCGGATGGTGTCTTCACCCACCCATGAACCGGTCAATTTTATCAATAGCAAAGCCGGAAGAAATACCAACAAAATTTCACTAACGCAGAATATCCCGCTGTATTGATCTGAATGAGCATTTTCCAATTGAGATTCCATAATATCTGTACTTTAACTTTGACTCAAAACTCGTTTAGATAAAAATGGAAATCGACCGCTTTCCTGAAAGTGGTCGAAATAAAATCTACCATTTCGGCTGGCTTCACCAACAGGATTAGGGATACCGGGAGGTCAGAGAGAGAGGCTTTTCTTAAACTCACTGGGAGTTTGTCCCGTCAATTTTTTGAATTCTTTGTTGAAGGAGGATTTGGAATTAAATCCTGACTGATACATGGCTTCAATAATGGTGATTTTTTTATCAGGGCCCTGCAATACTCTTTTCACTTCTTCACAGCGATAAGTATTTATGAAATCAAAGAAGTTTTGATTGAAACTCTGATTTATTACCTGAGAAAGCATTTTGGGACTGATGCCTAGTTCCTTTGCCAAATCCTGGCATTTCAAATCAGCAGTTAGGTACAGGCGATTTTCTTGCATCAAATTGGCTAGTTGCGTTTTGTACCTCTCAATTTCTTCAGAGGTAAGATTGGAACCTGCATACTTTATAGTTTCTTCTTTACCAATTCCAGAAAATATCGCGGGTTGATTGAGTGCCTTTACCAATACCCGATTGATAAAGTAAAATGAAACAATGAGCAATATCACTACTGAAAAATAGAGAAAAAAGGTGCTACCAAACACAGGCATTATGTTGTTAATCATACCCAGTATTGTAATGCCGAAAAACATCCGGATCATAAAACCAAGCCAATCCAGGTTAATCTCATCGATACTGGAAAACCTATCCTTTATTACAGATTGGTAGACTTTGACTGTTCGCCAGCAGAACCATAGATAGCAAAATATATGTAAATATATTATCAGGCTCGCTGCGGACACCCATGCAGGTATATCTGCAGAAATAATTTGTCCGGCTATTTCCGATTGAGCCTCCGGACCAATCAACAGGATTTGAAATATTAAATAGAAGGTAACACTGACATAGGGGGCCAAATGCCATGCATCACTTGTTTTGAAAGCAAAATCACGATATACCACACCTTGTGTATAGAAATACAATACAGGACCGTATAGGAAGAAAAAGCAATCGTCCAACAGGTGAAGCAGCGGGATGGGGAATATAATTCCGCTTACTCTGGCACTGAAATCCATCAGGTTGACAGAAAACATCAAAAACACCAGGGCCAGCAGCCTGTTATTTCTTTTATTGCCCTGTTTGTGCGTGAATAGATACAGAGCCACAAAGAATAACTGGAAAGACACCAGGAAGGAAAGCAATGCACCGAGATTGTAAGTCATGAAGATAAATTTATGAATATATTGACAGTGTAATAAACCAAAGGAGCATTATGGGCTTTTATCATTTATCAAAAGAGGAACGTGCAAAATTAGTTGAGGCAATCAATCAAGGTATAAGCGATGATCTTACCCGCGGTAAAAATGATTACATATTGGAATATTTTGCTGATGAAGACACCTATATAAGAAAGGCTGGCTACCAGGCTATCGGTAAAATGTACCGGAATAATAAAACACTTAGACCAGCTATTATAGACACACTCAGGAAATTGCTCGACTCCGAATCAGATAAGGTAAGACAAACATCCATCAACGCCGCTGGAGAGATCGGTAAGTTCGACTTTGATAGGGTTAGGGATTTTTTCGACAAAGGATTGTTTGACAATCATCACTCAGTAAGAAATGCGGTTATCGGTTCCATCAAGAAAATGGGAGAGAAAAATCCTCAGCCAACCTTGCAATGGGCAAATCAATACCTTCACCACCCTGACAAGGAAATTAGAAGGGAAATTTGTCATGGTATTGAATTAAGAGGCAGGACTCATCCGCAGGATATACTTCCAATGCTGGAGCTGCTGCAAAATGACCAAACAGCAAGAGTTAGAAATACGCTGATTCACGTCCTTGGACAGATTGCATATAAAAAAGGATGCTTGGAAACCGTGGTTCAAGCACTCATCCGCTGGGACAACCGCAAGCTGGTAGAAAAAGCATTTGACGAGATTGTGGATGTACATGAACGCTATAAAGACTTTGCAGCTTTAACACCACAACAGGCAATAGATTATATAGACAAAAACCAATAAAAGGGAAAGCGCATTTACTCTGATCGTAAACTTTTCATTGGATTGCTCATAGCGGCTTTTAGAGTATTTACACTGACCACGGCAAGAGCCAGCAGGAAAATCCCCAGCCCTACCACCAGGAACATCCAAATGCTGATCTCAATTCGGATGGTATAGTTTTTTAACCATTCGTTCATGGACCACCAGGTTACCGGAACTGCAATGATAAAAGCGATCAATACCAATTGAAGGAAATCCCTGGATATAAGCGTGAGCAGCTGCTGAATGGTCGCACCCAGCACCCTGCGCATACTGATTTCCTTTATTCTTCTTTCAATAGTAAAAGCTGCCAGACCCGCCAAACCCAGACAACAAATGAAAATCGCCAGACCGGCAAATATGTTGCTCAGCTTTTGGATAAGCTCTTCTGTGGCAAATTTCTTATCAAATTCCTGGTCGACAAAATCGAAGTCGAATACATTGGATGGGTTGTATTGTCTAAATACCTGCTCGATAGGAGGAATAGCCTGATGGGGATGAACTCCCTGCTTCAATCTTATACTGATATAATAGGTATTGGAGGGATTATAGAAAATGATCATCGGTTCCACCGGATGAAAAGGTGAATCCTGCACCACATTCTCCGTTACCCCCAACACGGTATAATCACCATCACGGTGCAAGGGCGTACCAACGGGATCTTTCAGCCCCATTTCGTTCACTGCAGCCTGGTTGAGCAAGACATAGGAAGAGTCCGCAGGGGAGCCAGAGAAGTCCTTGCCGGCCACCATTTTTATACCCATAGTTCTGGTGAAATCAGTACCTATATTGAGACCTGAAAAGATGGTATTGGCACCCTCAGGTTTACCGGTCCAGTCAGGTCCCGGTAAGTGCCACCAGATATTGGTAATGGGTGACATGGTCCTGGTAAGAGATTCAACCATTCCGGTGTTTAACAACTCCTGTTTAAGCACATTAAAATTCTTTTGTGTATCTGCTGAACCGGCTATACTAATGAGATTATCCGGATCGTAACCTAAGTCCCGGTTTTTGATCATGGTAATTTGCTGATAGATTATTACCGTGGCGGAGATTAACAGCATTGACACCATGAATTGAAATATCATCAGCAACTGACGGGGACGAACTGCTCCTCTGCCAGTAGCTAGGGTGCTTTTCAATACTTTTACCGGATTAAATGACGAAAGAAACACCGCTGGATAGCTACCAGCGACCAGACTGGTAAATAGAATAATACTCAATGCTGCGCCCCACATCCAGGGTGTACCCAGGTTAAACATAAGTTCTTTGTCAACCAATTGGTTATAAGTTGGGAGCAGCAACCATACTGTTAGCACAGCCACCAGAAATGCCAGAAGTGTTAATATTAATGATTCTGTAAAAAATTGAAAGATCAATTGTCTTTTATGGGATCCGAAAGTTTTACGGATACCCACCTCCATAGCCCGACGTTCTGAGCGTGCGGTGGAAAGGTTCATGAAATTGACACAGGCGATAATCAAGATAATGATCGCTATAGTGGTGAACATGCGCACATACTGAATCATACCACCGGTATTTACTCCCTGATTAAAGTCACTGTACAAACGCCATTTGCGCATTGGAAAACTGAAATAAGTGCTAATGTCACGGTCACCCGGGTCATGACGATATTTGATCTTGTTTATCTGCTCATCAACCCAGTCCATATCAGCTTCTGGAGCGGTTTTAATAAACACCATCCAGGAAGAGCTGCTCCATTCATCCCGGTTTCGTTTGACATAATCACTGGAGTAATCAAATGATCTTAGCAAATCGAATTGTATGGAGGAATTAGCAGGCAGGTCTTCGATTATCGCCGCCACTTTAACCTCCCCCTGATGGCTGATTTCGATAACCTGGTTTAATGGATCCTGATCTCCAAAAATGGTCTTAGCAGCTGAGGCAGTTAATACAATTGAATTCGGATCTTTTATAGGATTTCCACCGGAATTTTGAATAATCTCTGCGCTAAACACCTCCAGAAAGTTCGGGCTGGTAGTACGTCCATCCAGGCTGTATACCTGGTCCTGATATCTCACATTTATAGTATTCACGTGAGCGGAAACCACAGCCTCTTCAATTTGAGAAATCTCGCTTTCGATGGTTTCAGCTAATGGAAATACCATGCTGTAATCTGTGCCCGTTTGGTTGTCAAAACTCCGGTGGGCCATTACCTGGTAAATGCTTTGATAATGTTCATGTGATTTATCGTAGTTCCATTCGTCCTGTACCCATAGTAGTATAAGTATGGTGCAGGTCATACCGATGGACAGGCCCATGAGATTAATGGCAGAAAATCCCCGGTTTCTCAGCAGGTTTCTCCAACTAATTGTAAAATAGTTTTTCAACATATCGAATTGGTTTATAGATTGGCTACGTCAATACCGCAATATATTTAAACTCATCCGGCAGATGTTTTTCATAATCATATGCGCTAAATACAGGAATATCAATTTCAGTGCCAAGCGGGCAAAAGTGTCAATGAAGGCAAATGCAGGGGTTGGCGTGTGTTGTTTTGTTCGCCAGCGTGCGAACCTATACGAAAGTGAACAAACGGATGGCTACCATACCATTCGTTAATTTTCGTACTTTAGCTTAGTCAGATCTAACTTGCAACAAAAATTCTCAAGATGAAATATACCCTGCTAATGTTATGCTTATTTTCCTGTGTGTATGGGGCACAGGGTCAAACCGAGAGTCCGCTTGGAAATGTGGTGATCACTTCCGTAACGAAGAAGACCCAGGTACGTACCGATGAAAATGGAGCGCTACTGGTAAACGTCTCTCCAAAGGATGTCGCTAAATTCAAGGCCAATGGATGGGTCCGCTATAGTGATTTTGGCGCCCAAGGTGATGGCAAAACCGATGATTTAGATGCAATCGCTGCTGCACATGCATTCGCCAATCAACACCGGCTCACGGTAAAAACCGACAATGGTGCTACCTACTACATTGGAGTAAAGGAGCGCACCGCGGTCATCCAAACAGACACTGATTTCGGCACTGCAGCCTTCATCATCGACGATAGTAAGGTGAAAGTCGAAAACCGTAATGTATCAATTTTTATGGTCAGTTCGGGTCTGCAGCCATTCAATCTTGAAGGGGTATCCTCCCTAAAGAGAAATCAGGAAAAAATAGCAGTATCCCTGCCTGGTAATTGTCTGGTGACGGTCACCGACACGCTGATAAGACGCTACATCCGCTATGGGCTGAATCAAAACAATGGATCTCCGCAGACAGATATCTTTGTTGTTGACAAAAACGGCAATGTGGATATGAATGCTCCCATCATCTGGGACTTTGACCAGATCACAGAAATTACTGCGTTGCCCATGGACGAGACCACACTGAACATCACCGGAGGGCGTTTTACTACCATTGCCAACAAAGCGGAATCGAAGTACACCTACTATAGCCGAAACATTGCCATCAGGCGTTCCAATGTGGTGATAGATGGACTTGAACACCGGGTCACCGGCGAAGGAGATCACGGTGCGCCTTATGGAGGATTTCTCAATATCCGTGACTGTTCCTATGTGACTGTTAAGAATACTATACTGACCGGACATAAAACATACCGTACCATTGGAGCAGCAGGGAAGCCCGTTTCTATGGGTTCATACGACCTTTCTGTCAACCGCGCACTCAACATATCATTTGTGAACTGTACCCAGACAAACGACATCGATGACCGGACCTACTGGGGAATCCTGGGGTCCAACTATTGCAAGAATCTCCTTTATGATAATTGTACGCTATCCCGTTTCGACGCCCATATGGGGGTTGCCAATGCAACTATCCGCAACTCTACCCTGGGACATATGGGAATCAATGCCATTGGCACCGGAACCTTTACCGTGGAAAACTCCACTATCCAAGGAAGGACGCTGGTCAACTTGCGCTCCGACTATGGTAGCACCTGGCAGGGAGAATTCATTATTCGTAACTGTGTTTTCATCCCCTCAGGTGGCAGGCCTGCCAGTGCAAGCCTGATTGGCGGTTCCAATTCCGGGCAGCATGATTTTGGTTACACCTGCTATATGCCTGAACGGATCACTATCGAAAACCTTCATATAGATGATTCCAATCATCCGGATGATTACCTGGGCCCTGCCATTTTCGCTAATTTCAATCCACAAATGACCGACGACTCCTACCAGGAGCAGTTCCCCTACATTATAACCCAGGAAGTCATTCTCAGGAATGTTACAACCGAGAGTGGCAAAGCGTTAAGGGTCAGTGATAACCCATTCATTTTCAAGGATGTGAAGATTGACACCGATTAGCCTGAAGCATGATCAGGATAACATTTTCCATACTGCTCGCGGTAATTTTTATACCATCACTGATTGGATATTCCCAGCCATCCGATTTTGCCGCATCCGCCGACACTCTTCTTAACCGCCTGGATTTTAATAGTGCGGCCTTGCAAAATGTAACGGATAACCAGGGAAATACTGGCACTGCGTTACAAGAACTGCTCTATTACTACCGAAACAGAACTGGCGTCAAGCACCCAATAAATACCATACGAGATGAGGAGATTACCGAAAGGGACCTAAAATGGGCCAACGATGCCCTGGAGCATATTTTTGTCGGACAGCCAGCTTACTCCTCTTATTTCTGCGGCGAAGACATTAACTGGGAGTCAAGACCAGTGCCGGATAATGAATGGGTTTGGCAACTGAACCGCATGTATTTTTGGAATGCCATGGGTAAAGTTTACGCAAAATCCCGGGATGAGCGATATGCAAAAGAGTGGTGTTCTCAGTTGATCGATTGGACCAGTAAAAATCCTCGCGATGATGCCCATGAATACGCCTGGAGATCGATTGAAACAGGAATCAGAGGATATAGCTGGACGGGCCTGTTCCAGCGCTTTATTCATTCTCAAAATTTCACCCCGAAGGTATTGGTGGCGTTTTTGAACAGTTGCTATGAACATGCCGAGTACTTAATGACGGTTTATCACACCGGAAGTAACTGGGCGCTTATGGAGGCTGAAGGTTTGGCATTTATTGCTTTTACTTTTCCTGAATTTAAACATTCACCACAATGGAAGGCAGAAGCCATCCGCAGACTTAATCAGGAAATCAACCTGCAGGTTTATCCCGATGGACAACAGCGTGAGTTGGCAATGGGCTATCATGTGGGTTCAATCCGGTGGTTTTACAGAACCTATCAACTGGCCAAGTTGAATGGCCTCGAAAATGAATTCCCAGAAACCTATATTAGCAGTATTGAGCGAATGTGCGAGGTCCCCATGAAACTATGTCTGCCAGATGGAACCAATGCACAATTCGGAGATGCCTGGGCTGGTAAGCCCGGTCAATATTCGGACAGGTTTATGGAATGGTCGCAACGTTTTAATCGCCAGGACTTTCTATTTCTTGCTACCAACGGAGAACAGGGGGTTGCTCCGGATAAAACCGCCTATAATTTGAGCAATAGCGGTCTGTATTCGCTCAGAAGTAGTTGGGACAAGAATGCGGTTTGTATGGTGCTGAAGAATGGCCCCGATGGCGGCGGTCATTGTCAGCCCGACAACGGAACTTTTACTTTGTATGCCGGTGGAAGGACCCTGATGCCAGATGCTGGAAGTTACATATATCATGGAGACCCGGATGGGCGTGCATGGTTTCGGCAAACCAAAATACATCAGACACTAACTTTAAACGGGGAAAACACCAAATATGACCCGGAACTTTTGCTCTGGCAACCCGGTGAGGAACTGGATATTCTGGTAGTTGAAAATGCTGGGTACCAAAATCTAACTCATCGGCGATCGGTATTTTTCGTGGACAAACGCTACTTTGTCATTGTCGATGAAGCTATTGGAACCGGTATTGGCGATGTGGATATTCATTTTCAACTTGCCCCGGGCAGCACTGTAATAGACAAAAATCAGCTTTCCGTACGTTCGGACTTCCGGGAAGGTTGGAACGTATTCATTCGTACGGAAAAACAAAAATTGGTTGAATTATCTGAAGAAGAAGGCTGGGTATCGTTTGAGTACACCAAAAAACAACCCAGGCCGGCGATTCGTTACCGGATAAAAAAGTCCACCCCAAATCAACCAGTAAGGTTCATCACCTTAGTTGTACCGTACGAAAAAGAAATTCCTGATATACAGGTGGAATTTTCCCCTGATTCTGACGCTAATAACCTGCTACTTAAAGTACAGGGAAACGACGGCGAAAAAGTTTTGAAGTATAATTTGTAGAAAAATTATCCTGGAGTACCAAATATGAGTTCAGTTGGTGCTTTAATCTTAATGACTTTTTTAACCATCATGCTTCGAAATACGCTGTAGAACAGTGCTGATCAATCGATCAATTACCAGGTGGTAATCCTGGCTGTACTGCTTGGTTACCCTGTTGGCAATGATTGCACATACCGTACAGCACCGGTGCCCCATCAGTTTACCCAGCCCGTACAACGCTGAAGTCTCCATTTCAAAATTGGTTATTCGTAATCCCTGATATTCAAAAGACCTAAGTTGGTCATGCATTTGAGGATTCTGAAGTGCAAGTGTTAGCTTTCGCCCCTGTGGACCATAAAACCCGGTAGCGGTAGCGGTGATACCCTGTTGCATCCCATCACCCAGTATGTTCAACAGATGTTCATCTGCGGCAACAATGTATGGGGTGGCCAGGTTGGTATCCCAATTTAAGTGTTTGTTTAATTTGCTATTAATAATTAATTCATCATCAGTAAGTTTATGTTTATAGTAGTATATAAGTCCATCGAACCCCAATCCATAATATGATAACACAAACGAATCAACCGCAAGGTCCGGATGCAGCCCACCGGATGTACCTATCCTAACAATATTAAGGGATTTTCGCTGTTGGTAGGGTGATCTGCTTTCAAGATCGATATTAACCGTGGCATCCAGTTCGTTCATTACAATGTCGATATTGTCGGTGCCAATTCCAGTAGATATAACCGTAAACCGTGTACCCTGGTAAAAGCCGGTAACGGTAACGAACTCCCGGTTAGCGGTAGAAAAATCAATTGAATCAAAGAAAGCCGCCACCTGTTGTACCCGTCCGGGGTCGCCCACCAGAATTACGTTAGAAGCCACATTTTCTGGCTTAAGCTTCAAATGATAAACGCTGCCATCTTCATTTAATACCAGTTCCGATTCGGGTATTACATTATTCTCCATAGTTACGGTTTATTTTCAGGGGGTAAACAAAGAAAAAAAGAATCCACAATGGTACATTTTTAGTTGTTAATTTTTAATTCTTAATTTCAGGCAGATACAAGTCCAAATATAATATGAGCATACACATCGAAGCCAAACCAGGAGAGATTGCTGAAACCGTGCTTCTGCCGGGTGATCCGCTAAGAGCTGAATTTGTAGCCAATAACCTGCTTGAGGATGTTATTTGTTACAATAAAGTTCGGGGAATGCTGGGATACACCGGAACTTACCAGGGTACCCGTGTTTCTATACAGGGTACGGGCATGGGAATACCTTCAATAAGCATCTATGTTCATGAATTGATACAGGAATACGGGGTGAAAAACCTCATAAGAGTGGGCACCTGTGGAAGTATTCAGAAAGAACTTGACCTTGGTCAGGTGCTGCTGGCTATGGGTGCCTGCTCTGACTCCATGACAAACCAGCTGGTATTTAAAGAATTACAATATGCCCCTGTCGCTGATTTTGAACTGCTGATGAATGCACACCAGGCTGCGGTTTCAAAAGGCATATCCTGTATTGTGGGAAACATTTACAGCACGGATTTATTCTATCTGGAGCAGCCAAATAGGTACGACCGGTTAATCGAACACGGGGTACTAGCTGTGGACATGGAAACCTCCGCCTTATATACGCTGGCTGCCAAAGCCCGAATCCGGGCGTTATCTGTACTCACGGTCAGCGATAATATTATCACCGGCGCGATGTCTTCCAGCCAGGACCGGCAGGAAAAATTTATGAATATGATGAAAGTCGCCATGCAGGCCGCCGCAGGAATTTGACCAACTTGACCACGGCCCCTGTTTACTTTGTGTACCATCCACAACACTTACACTACAGACAGGTAAGTGATTATCGCCGCCACATAAATAAATCCCGCTAAGAAAATAATCCAGGCAGTCAAGCTGTTCTTAAGCAGTTTCAGCCAAAGAATAGCTCCGGTAATGGCGAACAAAATGAGACTAATCCCCACGATATCCAGCAAAACAGCGTATATCAGGTATGGCCAGGGTCCTTCAAAACCGCGTATTCGATGAAATCCCACTAAAACCGCGGGCAGATTACCATTGTTTTTCTTGATTTCAGCAGTCTTTTCCCCTGCATAAAGACGTACCTCAAAGGATTTCCCCGCTCGTTCATACTTCCTAAGCAGGACTCCATCAGGCAAAGCCGTTTCATCCGTTAATTTGCCGGAAACGCCATTTTCTGCTAAAAACTGATCCCATTGGGCTTCTGAATTCATATCTGAAGCAAGTTCAACCCTGGTAATCATTTCTTCCCGTTCATAGGTGTTGAAAAGATCGTAATGAATCATAAAATAGCTACTTACGATATACATTAGCAACAAAGCAACAATGGGTAAGGAAGCATAGAGATGTACCTTTCGAATAATATGGTAGGTGCGTGTTTTCATCATATGAGGATCATCAGGATGATGGTTAGCATAAAAACACCGCCAAAGGCGATCCCTTCCCAGCTACGATAGCGGTATTTCAACCAAAGCCACAGCCCGAAAATCATGGATATCAGCATGGTCAATAAAGTAAGCCATTGATATACAGCCCAGGTTTTAAGAAAAAACGGCGCGTTGGGAACGTTGCCGTTAAAGAAGTGAAGTCCGTGTAACACCGCCAGAAAGCCCTTTGGCAGTTCACTTACCTGCACATCGCCCTGAAGCAATTCCAGTTTTATTTGATAATTCCTTCCGGGATGCGAAACCTCAAATTGAAACCATACACTGTCCCGTTTGTATTTCCAATAAGGGGTCCAACCCATCAATCCAAGTTGATTCTTGACCGATTCTGCCAAGTCATTGTTTGAAAGCCCCTGCTCAACCCTCACCACAGAACTCCATTCTTCGGTAACCGTTGATCGCTCCAGGTTAAGATTGTGATTCAGCACCAATGAGCTCAAGCCAAAGGCTACCAGATAGAAAATTGTAAAAAGACCACAATAGAGGTGAAATTTAATCAATTGATGTTTCTTCATATCATGATTTAAGTTATTGATGAATCGTATGTGAATTAATGACTGGCACTTAATCAATTACAACTTATCATGTACAAAGCTGGTTAATGGTTGTGTTATTTTAATATCCGTTCGATACAATTCTTAGCGTCATAAGATAATAACACCGCCATTAAGACGTTACATTAGAAGCACTTTTTGCTATTTACCTGGCGGTGGTTTTTACAGTATTTGACCAGGATATATGCCGGGTTATTATTTTGCTGCAAACTGAGTACCAGAAAAATTTTTAGCCAGGCAACCAATGAAATTATCTTCTGATTTTCAAATAGTTATCAACAATTCGAACTACTTGAAGTCATTTGGTATAGATTGTATTTCTTTAATATATAATAAAACATTACAGAGGCGAAAAATTTGCTCTATTTTGTTTTACACCATTTAAAGTTTTTATAATATTGCACTCTTAATCATCTAGAAATAAACATTACAATTACAGTTATGAAGAACTTAGGATATTTTTTAGTTGTTATAGTTACTGCATTTGCATGTAGTAGCGATGACGGAGGAACACCACCGCCCCAACCAGTGGATTTTTTAGCGGCTATTAATTCAGGAGGACCAGATATTTCGCTAAGTGGCACCGATTGGGTGGCGGATAAAGATAACAATGCGTCCAATACCTTTAGCAGCGCAGACCCGGATTTGGAAATTGCCGGTACTGACGATGATGAATTATATCGGACTGAAATAAATGATCCGAATGCGTTCACCTACGAAATTGCCGTACCAGCAGAAGGACCCTGGAAAGTTGATCTGCACTTTGCTGAAATATTTTTCGGAGTCGGAGCAAATACGGCCGGAGAAGGTGCCCGTGTATTTGACGTTGACATCGAAAACGGTGCAGCAACGCTGGTCGATTACGATATTATTATGAAGGCAGGAGCTCCGGCCACCGCCATTGTAGAGAGTTTCAGTGGAATTATGGTAACTGATGGAAATCTGACCATTACTTTTACTGCTACAACCGATAGACCAAAAGTTAGTGCTGTTGAAGTTAGCGGAAGCTATATTCCATAGACTGAATAAAATTAACTTTATAAAGAAATCCTGCGCCAGTCGCGGGATTTTTTTTTAGTAGAAGTTTGACTGCCCGGTGCCTTCCGTATATTTGCTTTTCTTTTACTTTGTCAAATCATCATTACCGGATCCCTACTATGCGACTATTTTTAATACTGATAACCACCCTAACTGTTTGTTGTACACCGGCGGAGCAAGAACAAACAAAGCAGTCAACCACCAAAAACCAACCCAATATAATTTTTATCATGACCGATGACCATGCAAAAAATGCCATGAGCCTGTACGGTAGTGAATTAATCAACACTCCTAACCTGGATCGAATAGGGCGTGACGGTATGGTGTTTAATCGATCCTATGTTACTAACTCCATCTGCGGACCAAGCCGGGCAGTTTTTCTAACCGGCAAATACAGTCATATAAACGGATTCCGGGATAACTCCGATGCATTTGACGGGTCCCAAATGACTTATCCAAAGATTCTTCAACAAAATGGATATTATACTGGTGTGGTGGGTAAATGGCATCTGAAAAGCAAACCCCAGGGATTCGATTATTGGAATGTACTAATTGACCAGGGTGACTATTACAACCCTACCATGGTTCATATGGGAGACACCATTGACCATACAGGGTACACCACCAGTATCATCACTGATTTGGCAATTGAGGTTTTAAACCAACAGGTTCCCGCGGACAAGCCCTTCTGTCTCATGGTCCATCACAAGGCCCCCCATCGTAACTGGATGCCCGATTCGGTCCATCTTGCCCTGGGTGAACAAACCTATCCCCTGCCAGAAAATTTTTACGATTCATACGAAAACAGACCTGCAGCTGCGCAACAGGACCAGTCAATTTCCCAAATGTTTATGTCTTCCGATATGAAACTGAAGCCATCTCTTATTCAGGTAGAAACCGGTACTGGCGGAGCTGGGGATAATTCCAATATAGCTGCGGGTTGGCAACGATTATACGATCGTTTGACTGATGAGCAAAAGAAAACCTGGGACGCATATTACGATCCCATCAGTGATGATTTTTTCAACAGGAATTTAAGCGGTAACGAATTGTTAGAATGGAAATATCAGCGATATATAAACGATTACCTCAAATGTATCATGAGTGTTGATGAAAATGTTGGCCGCTTGCTGACCTACCTGGAAGAACAGGGCACCCTTGATAATACATTGATTATTTATACCTCGGATCAGGGTTTTTACCTGGGGGAACACGGCTGGTATGACAAAAGATTTATGTACGAAGAAAGCTTCGGCATGCCGCTGGTTATGCGATATCCGCCATTAATTAAACCCGGGTCAGTAAATAACAATCTGGTACTCAACCTGGATTTTGCACCAACACTGATGGAGTTGCTTGGCATTGAAACCAATGAGCCATGGCAAGGCAGTTCTTATTTGTCATTATTGAACGGCACCCAGGAGGAAATCCATCAGGATGGTATATACTATCACTATTATGAATACCCTCATGGCTGGCACAAGGTAAAACGACATTATGGCGTAAGTACATCCAGATACAAACTGATTCACTTTTACCATGACATTGACCACTGGGAGCTGTTTGATTTACAGCAGGACCCTATGGAAATGAATAATATCTATTCAACTGCAGATCCCGAGCTGATTAAAGAAATGAAGGAAAAGCTGGTCGGGTTACAGGATCGGTATGGAGACGAAGTAGCTAAGGGTTATAATTAGTTGTTGAGTTTCTGAGTTTTTGAGTTGGTGAGTTGGTGAGTTTCTGAGTTACAGAGTTGGTGAGTTACCTGAGTTGGTGATTTAGTGAGTTTTTGAGTTGATGAGTTTGCACCATACCTTTTTTATGAGACTCACAATTCCTTTGTTTGAGGTTGATTACCATCAGCATGGATCACCTATTATTCGCACAGCACTTCAAAAATCGGACTCAAAAACTTGTTGTTGATGTTATATATCTATACAGGGAATTAGTGAAAACAGACGAGAGTAGAGTGAAAGCAACTTATCAGATCCGTTTCATCCGTTGGAGCAAACTATCGGGCTGTCTGCCGAGCCCGGTCTCAGGCGGAATTTTACTCTAAACTCTGCATTGCGATTGAAGAAGCAGATGAAACACTCTTTTGGCTGGAGATTATGGGGCAGACAGAAATGATGAAAAACGACCGCTTAGCCAAAGTAACCACTGAGGCGACAGAAATTCTTTCCGTACTTGCAAAAGCACGTGCCACCATGAGACGTAAAAATAAATAAAGTTTCGGCGCATGGAGGGTGCACCAACTCTTCAACTCACTAATTCACCAATTCAACAAATCACCAACTCTCCAACTCGCTAAATCAACAAATCACTAAATCAGCAAATCAACAACTCACTAAATCAGCAACTCAACATATTCACCAATAACTATTCAAGGATTATCCTGGGGATAAATAAAAAGTACGGAGTCAGATTTTACCGCGGAACCAAAAAACCCCACTGCCCCACCGTCAATCTTACTTTCCAGGAACACCGGCTCTACAAATGGGTTAACGATAGAGATCAACTGATCATCCAGCTCTTTATAAAAAGCTGCAGCTGTTTCGTTCAGTGACTGCATGGTGATCCAGGTTGAATCTCCTTCACTGTACTCGAAAGAGACCTCCACCAGTAAATCCAGTTCCTGCCCGTCATTGCCCTCGTCACTAAAGACTGTCCGGCCTATATCCTTAACCCAGAACATTTCGCCTTCGGCGGTACAGGTACTTTGGATAACGTCAAGTATGTGAGCATGTGCCACGGAATTATCAATCTGCCGGTTCATTTCAAACCGGTAAAAGTCTCCACTTCCTTCAGGGTCCTTCAACATAATATTTACCCCATCATGCCCCCCGTATATGTCGTAAAATTCCGGATTATATCCAATACTGGTAATGGTTGGTTTACTTTGATCAGTGGTGGTTGAAGCACCGTAGTTTTTCCCTTCATAATTAATCTCCAGGTGATAGGTCGACCCAAATAAAATTTCATTCACACCGCCGTAGTATGGTTCCCATCTGCATCGAAACTGGTTAAATGAAGAGTCAGGGAGTAAGGTTTCCTGGTATCCTTCCGTGCTGACAATAACTTCAGCTCCCCGGGCAAACACGCGCTGGGGGGTAACTCTGGAAGAGGCAAAAGGCAAGGCTTCCATCAGGTAAATCCGGGGTGTCTCCCCTACTACCAGTAGTCCTTCCACAAAAACAGTCCCTGTATACCCCGATTTCGGACTAATATCAACTACCTGTTCGCAGCCTATTACCAACACCGTAATAATAACCAGTTTTATATACTTGAACATTGGATTAGAATTTAAAGTTGTAAGATATACTGGGAACTATGGGTAAAAGTGTCACCTGTATGGCTTGCGGCTGGTCGGTAGCCGGGTCAACTTTTAAATAGACGAAATACGGATTTTGCCTGCTGTATATGTTGTATACCCCGAATACCCATTCGGAAATAAAAGGCCTGCCCCAAAGTGTGCCCTCCTTGGTCCGAATGGCGGAAAAGTCAAGCCTGTTATATGATCCCAGCCTTTGATTATTTCGCTTTTCATAAATAAAGTAATTCCCCTCAAACAAAGATGGTCCCAAAACCGACGGAAAACGACCTTCAGGAATTGTATAGGCAATTCCTGTATTGTAAACAAAGGCCCCTGACAGCTTCCATTTATCATTTAATTTATACGTACCAATCAAATTTAAAGCATGCCGTCGGTCATACCGGAAGGGAAACTTCTCGCCAAAATTCAACTCGTCAAATTGTCGCCAGCTCCAGGACAAGGTATAGGCAATCCAACCGGTAAAAGGACCCTTACTTTTCTTAATAAATACTTCAGCCCCATAACTCCAACCTTTTCCATAAACCAGGGAGGTATCTACTGCGAAATTTTCCACCAGTTGGTTTCCCTCCGGGAATAACACCAGGTTATCCATATCCTTGTAGTAACCCTCTATACTAAAATCGATACCGGATGACAGTGTTTTGAAATAACCAAGTGCATATTGAGTGGCCCGCTGGGGCTTTGTGCGGGCAGTCGATGGAATCCACACATCAGTTGGAACAGAAGCGGTTGAGCTCGGTATTTGATGAAGGAACTGATTCATTTGAGTGTAGGAGGCTTTAACCGACGACCGTTCACCAGTCG
>BQJT01000007.1 GCA_021604845.1 Cyclobacteriaceae bacterium | reverse complement strand
ATATAGCCTACTACCAGTATAAAGAAGAAAAGGCCAGTCGCTACCCTAGTATTTCATTGGACGTGGCTTACAATTACACAGATTCGGAAAATGAGGCGGGGCAACTGAGAGCATCGGTTTTCGACGGAGTTAATTATGGTTTAACTGCCCGTTGGAATATTTTCGACGGTAACAATACCAACAGAAGGGTACAAAATGCGAAAGTAATGCATGAATCTACCATGCTGGAATTGAACGAGCTTCGGCTGCTGGTTAAAGGTGATCTGAGGAAAGCGTATATAGGGTATAGGAACAGTATTCAAGTGGTTGCATTAGAAAGGAAAAACCTGGAAGTCGCAGAGGAAAATGAGGAGATTGCCATAGAACGATTCAGGCTGGGCGCCAGTGATTTTCTGGTGCTCAGGGAGGCTCAAAGGAACCTCGTTGATGCCAACGGACGCTATCTGGACGCAATGTTTGCCACAAAACTGGCAGAAACTGAATTGCTGCGATTATCAGGAAATTTGGTTCCTGCCGCCTACTGACCGGCAATTTCCACTTAAAATTTTATAGATATGTTATCTGTTTGCTATATTGCGTGGTTTCAGCGATATACAATAATTGATCAAAAGTACCATGTCTAAAGAGTTCAAATTTAGTTTCCCTTATGCCACAGATAAGAAGTATAAGCCAACGGTAGCTTACTTCAGTATGGAGTTCGCCATCGACCAGGCATTGAAGATATATTCCGGGGGGTTGGGTTTTTTAGCGGGTTCACACATGAGGAGCGCCTACGATTTAAAACAGCCGGTGATTGGCATTGGGATGTTATGGAAAAAGGGTTACTACGATCAGATACGTAAGGCTGATAAATCCATGGAAGTATTATTTCAGGAGAAAATATACTCCTTCCTGGAAGATACCGGGATTACCTTCAACATAATGGTCGATCAGCACCAGGTGCTGGTGAAAGCATTTTATCTGCATCCGGATACATTCGGAAGCGCTCCTATATTCCTGTTATCTACGGACCTTCCGGAAAATGATTACCTGGCCCAGACCATCAGCCACAGGCTGTACGATTCCAACATTTCTACCAGGATCGCACAGTATATTATTTTGGGTATTGGCGGAGCAAAATTGATGGATTTGTTGGGGATTGCACCGGACATCTATCATTTGAACGAAGCGCATGCCTTGCCTGCCGCCTTCTATTTGTATCAGAAGTTGGGTTCGGTGGATGCTTTGAAACCGCGGTTGGTACTAACCACCCACACTCCCGAACAAGCGGGTAATGAGGTTCATGAAGTCAGTTTGTTGGAGAAAATGGGGTTCTTCAGTGGTATTGGTATTGATACGGTAGCCGAAATCATTGGTAATGGGGATCAGTTTTTCAATCAGACCCTGGCGGCTCTGAGGTTAAGTAAAGTAGCTAATGCGGTAAGTCAAAAGCACGGAGAGGTAGCTCAAACCATGTGGTCGACATATAAAGATATTTGCCCGATCACGGCCATCACCAATGCCCAAAATCACCGGTATTGGGCCGATAAAAAATTATACAAATTACTAGACCAGGGAGATTTGGTCAATCTTCAAAAAAGAAAGCGTACTCTAAAGAGAAAATTCTTTGAAGTGGTAGCTGATCAGACAGGAAAAATACTGGACCCGGATGTGCTTACCATCGTATGGGCCAGACGATTTGCAGAGTACAAGAGACCGGATTTAATAACCGCTGATTTTGAGCGCTTTAGACGGCTGGTTACAGATACCGGGCGACCGTTGCAGATCATATGGGCGGGCAAACCCTACCCGTTGGATTATGGTGCTGTCGGTACATTCGATAGCCTGGTCTATATGAATAAAGAATTTATGAACTGCGCGGTATTGGTAGGGTATGAGCTCTGGCTTTCACGAATGTGTAAGCGAGGTGCTGATCTTTGGCTCAACAATCCAAGAATCACCAGGGAAGCTTCGGGGACCAGCGGAATGACTGCCGCTATGAACGGAGCGGTAAATTTTTCCACTCAGGATGGCTGGATACTTGAATTTGCCAAGCACCAGGAAAATAGTTTTGTGGTACCGGTGGTTGATCATAAGCTTCCACATCACTCTCAGGATCAAGCGGACAGTAAGAATTTACTGGATGTTTTAGAGCATGAAATACTACCCCTCTATTACGATCAACCAGAGCAGTGGAACCGCATCGTTGCCAATAGTTTAAATGATGTGGTGCCCTATTTTGACTCAGATCGAATGGCAGAAGAATACTATCAAAAGCTTTACCAGTACAAACTTGAGCCTAAAGTAGTGGTTTAGAACTATTTTGATGTTTGACGAATGCCCGGTATTTGGTAAATTGACCATATGAGTCCATCAAAACTATCTGACCAGGCACAGGCTTTAAGCAACATTTCCTTATTTTCCGAATTACCCCAGCAGGTATTGGAGGAACTTGCCTCCGAGCTTCAGGAGATTGAAGCACAAAAGGATCACATAATTATTAAAAAGGGAGAAAAAGGCGACAGCATGTTTCTGGTCATGCGGGGTGCAGTGAAGGTGCATGATGGGGACCAGGTGCTTGCTACACTGATAGCCGGCGAATATTTTGGAGAATACGCCTTAATCGACAGCTATACCAGAAGTGCCACGGTAACTGCAACCCAGCCAACAATCTTATTTCAGCTCAGCCGTGATCGATTCGATATCATTATGGAACTACATCCGAAACTGAAGGATGCAGTTTTGAAAGAACTGATAAAACGTTTACGCAACCTGAATGTAATGCAGGAACAACTTCTGAAAAGTAATAATGAGATTCAGGAGCAAAAAAGGGAGATACAAAAGATGAACGGGTATCTGGCCGAGGTGAATGAAGAGAAAGATAAGATTATGAGGATTTTGGCCCATGAATTGAAGAATACACTAACCAGTACCATTAGCATTAGTGAGACCCTGCAATTGGAGTTAAACGAGCGAACTCCTGATCTTTCAGAATATATGGAAAGATTGACCAGTTCACTTTGGAGAATGAACGACCGGATTGACCGCATTCTGTCTGTAAAGTCCAGGCTTCCCCAGGAGAAGGAATTGGAAATCACCACTGTAAGCCTGATTGAGATACTGGATGAAATATCCAAACAATTTGAAGAAGTAGCTGCTGAAAAAGGGGTGAAGCTGCAATTCAAAGTGGAACCCTATACGGTTCAATTGGACAAGGTCTATACCCACGAGATTCTGGAAAACTTAATTGGTAATGCAATCAAGTTTAGTACTTCGGGGAAAAGAGTGCTGGTTAAATCATACGAAGATGGGGATGTACTGCACATAGCTGTTTCAGATCAGGGCCCTGGATTAACTGAACAGGCCAAGAAACCTATCACCAATCCGGAGATTTTAGATGAGGTACATATTAAAAATGCCTCAGACCTAAGTTTAACCATCATAAGAAAGTTCACTGAAGCAATGGGAGGTGAAATCGGTTGTGAGAGCGAACCGGGAAAGGGGGCTTGCTTTACCCTTAAGTTCAAGAATTATCAAAAACCGGTTTCCGACGGCAAGTTTTGGGGGATGTTTAAAACCTGATAGTAGGCGTCTTTTGGTTGCCGCCGAGGACGCTTACTCTAATCGGCAAACTTTTTAATGACCACCGTGGCATTGTGCCCACCGAAACCAAAAGTATTACTCATAGCATAATCGACAGTTTCGAACACCGGTGTATTCGGGGTAATCTTTAAAGCGGCAGGAACTGCCGGATCCAGATTGCTAATATTGATGGTCGGAGGTATTGCATTATGATGAACTGATAATGTGCACACCAATGCTTCGATTGCCCCAGCCGCTCCCAATAAATGACCGGTCATTGATTTAGTGGCTCCAACCCAGCTGGCAGCTGAATCCGGTAGCAGCTGCGAGATGGCGGAAAGTTCGGAGAGATCTCCCACCGGAGTTGATGTGGCATGTGCATTTATATAATTCAGGGCAGTGGCTGGGATGTTTGCCTCTTCCAAAGCAAGCTTCATCCCCTTGAGCGCCCCTGTTCCATCAGGGTGAGTGGCAGTAGGATGGTAAGCGTCTGCAGTCATTCCTCCACCGGCAATTTCCCCAAAGATGGTTGCTCCTCGATTTTGCGCATGTTCCAGGGATTCAAGGATCAATGCAGCCGCACCCTCTCCCATCACAAACCCATCACGCGCTGCATCGAAAGGTCTGCTAGCGGTTGCCGGGGTTTCATTCCTGGTGGAAAGCGCCTTCATGGCGCCAAAGCCTCCTACTCCGGATTCCGTAATGGGTGCTTCGGATCCACCGGTTACAATCAGGTCAGCCTTACCAAGCCGAATATAGTTGAAGGCGTCAATGATAGCGGTAGTTGAAGAAGCACATGCACTGACGGGGCAGTAGTTGGCACCTTTTAGCCCGAATTTAATGCTTATGGCCCCGGAAGGTGTATCGATCAGAATCTTGGGAATAAAAAAGGGGCTGAACCTGGGATTGCCGCCGGATTCGGCATACGCTTTAAGCTCCTGGTCGAAAGTATAAATGCCACCATTCCCGGAGGACCAGATTACCCCACACCTGTCGGTATCTATACTGTCAAAATCCAATTTGGCGTGATTTACCGCTTCATCAGCCGCTATCAATGCGTATTGAGTGAATGGGTCAGTCTTTCTAGCTTCCTTTCTATCAAAAAAGTCCGACGATTGATATCCCTTGAGTTCACAGGCAAACCGGGTTTTAAATAGACTGGCGTCGAATTTAGTAATTTGCTCTGCACCACTTACTCCGTTGAGTAAGCTGTCCCAAAATTTATTTACATTGTTGCCAATCGGAGTCAGTGCACCAACTCCTGTTACTACTACACGTTTGAGTTTCATTTTTCTTATTTAATACTTACTAATAAGTAAGATTTAGATCTAAGTATATTTGATCTACAATCTGTTGATGACGTTCATTTCCCAATAGTCTTGCCAGCTGCAGGGATCCTGTAAGGGTGCTTAAGATACACAGCGCCTTATGATTGCTTCTCCCCTTAAAATCCATCACTCCGGATTCACGTCCATTTTCAAGTAAACGTGCTGTCCAATGCTGTAACTCGTATGAGAGCTCTTTGACTGCGTTTTGCATACTGGCAGGAAGGGTATAATAGTCCGTGGCCAGTGCGCCAATCAGACACACCCTATTCCCCAGTTTAAGGTTATAATGATAGGTTTGTACCAACCAATCCAACTGTTGTTTGACCGGTAGAATTCTGTTTTCCGGATTGTTGCACCACTTGTTGAACCGTTTTCTGGTCTGTTCGACAATTTGCAGTCCCAGGTCTTCCTTGGTGGGAAAATGATAATGAATTGCGGCATTTTTAATCCCGAGCTCCTGCGAAAGATGATGGTAGCTGAATCCATTATAACCCAATCTCTGTAACAACGATTCAGCCAATTCAAGTATTCTTCTGCTGGTGGTCCCCCGGGATGCCATGTTTAAATATAAACAAACTTACTAGTAAGTAAAAATTAACATAAAATTTATGATTCAGATCGGCTGAGTAATGTTTCGATAAGTCAATATCTGTTAGTGTCAGACTTGCCTAAAAGCCCGTTAGTTTCGATCTTTATAAAGAGGATTTAGTTTGGTTCTCAGAAACCAATAAAATTGATAATTCGTTAGCGTAGTATAAAGTTTACCAAATGAAAAAGCTGGCACTCGGTTTTATAATGATCGTAGGGTTTTCGATGTCCGGCCAGGAGCATGAGATTATTCGCAGCATTTATTTTGGTGGCGGCAGCTATTATATCACAGAATCTCAGCGAAACGCAATCAGCAACTTCCTGGATTCTCTTCCCCATATTGAAAACTATCAGATTTCAATCAGCAGTCATACAGATAATATAGGCGGTGTAGAATACAACCAGTGGTTATCGCAAATGAGAAGTGAAGCTGTTATGTATCAGTTGATCGAAAAAGAGATTCCCCGGGATAAAGTAATTATACGGAACAATGGCCAGTACAATCCATACTTTGACAATAAAACGTACATAGGGCGGTTAAGTAATCGAAGAGTGGATATCATATTTACTCCTCCGGTATTCTAGCCTATTTCCCTACATTTTCTTCTTTTTCATTCATTACCCGGGTTTGGATTCTGATAGACATCAGGTGTATCTGCTGATACAGTTCCTTGGAAAACTTGTCATCCAATCCCAACTTTTTCGCTATAGCCAACCGGTCTTTGAGCAATTCATCCCAACGACTTACCTGCAAAATTGTCATCTTATGCTCTTTTTTATATTTAGCTATTTTTTCCACTACTTTGGCTCTTCTGGCGATGGTATCAAGTATTTCAAGATCAACCAGGTCTATTTCATCCCGGTACAAGCTCAGGAAGTCTACGGTCTCGGAATCTTCCCCTTCGGGTTTTCGAAGTTTTAATTGCCCAAGCAGTTCGGCCAGCGCCACCGGAGTTAGCTGCTGGTTTTTATCACTCCATGCTTCATCTGGATTCGGATGAGATTCAAGCATCAAGCCGTCCATAGCCAGGTCCAGTGCTTTTTGAGATATCTCCAGCAATGTATCCCGCCTACCACATATGTGACTGGGGTCACAAACCATGGGCAGGTCTGGCAGCAGTCGTTTTAATTCAATGGCCAGTTTCCACTGCGGCGCGTTTCGGAATCTTCCGTTCTGTCCAGAGGAAAACCCTCTGTGGATAGCACCTAACCGGGTGATACCAGCCAGATGGATTCGCTCTATTGCCCCAAGCCACAATTGCAGGTCCGGGTTTATGGGGTTTTTGATCATTACCGGAACATCTACTCCTCTTAGTGCATTGGCAATTTCCTGTACACTAAACGGGTTTACGGTGGTTCTGGCGCCTACCCAAAGGATGTCGATCCCGTGTTTCAGTGCTTCATATACATGATTGGCATTGGCAACTTCCACTGATGTTAGCAGCCCCGTTTCTGCTTTTACCTGCTGCAACCAGGATAAGCCTTCGATTCCTATTCCTTCAAAACTGTTAGGTCTGGTTCTTGGTTTCCAGATACCTGCTCTGAATACTTTAACCTGGGGCGCATGCTTGACCAGGGCCCTGGCGGTTTCCATCACCTGATCTGCCGTTTCAGCGCTGCAAGGGCCACTAATTATTAATGGGGATTCTCCTGTAACACCCCATTTTTCAATTGGTACGAGATTCATATTTGTAGTTGTCATGCTAATTCAATTTGTATTTTTCTAATTCTTTCAATAGCTTCTTTTATTCGCTCCTGAGATATACATAATGAGGCTCGAACATACTGCTTTCCCTGATCGCCAAAAACCTGACCGGGTACGATAAACACTTTAGCTTCTTTGAGGATACGATCTGTGAATTGAATTACATCGGTTCCTTCAGGTATTTTGCTCCAGACAAACAAACCGGCTGTATCTTGTTCATAGGAACAACCCAAAAGATCCATAAGTTTCTGGACTAGTGTCTTTCGGTGTTTATAAATACCGTTTTGAGCATGGTGCCAACTGCTGCTGGTTTGAAGCGCTTCAACCGCGGCATCTTGTATTCCTTTAAACATTCCACTGTCAATGTTACTTTTTACCTGTACCACTGCATCTATATAAGATGAATTACCAGTAAGCATGCCTACCCGCCAGCCGGCCATATGATGCCCTTTACTAAGAGAATTCAGTTCCAATCCCACTTTCAATGCACCTGGAATAGAATGAAGGCTTAATGGATACTCGGGGTTCAGGATAAGACTATAGGGGTTGTCGTGGCATAGCAATATTCTACGTTCTTCACACCATTTTATCAGTTTTTTAAAGGTGGCCTTCTGTGCAACTGCTCCTGTTGGCATGTGGGGGTAGTTCATCCACATGATCTTGACCTTGGAGGTATCCAGTTGATTAAGATATTCCCAATCCGGTTGCCAGTGATTGGAAGGGTCTAGCCTATAGCCAACCGGGATTGCCCCGACCAGTCTGGTGGTTCCCGCGTATCCGGGATAACCCGGATTCGGTATAAGTACTTCATCACCGGGATTAAGAAATGCCATGGAAATGTGGAAAATGCCTTCTTTAGATCCGATTAATGGCAGTATTTGTCGGTCAGTATCAAGTATTACCCCATAAACGTGCTGGTACCATTGTGAAATGGCCAGTCGGATCTCAGGAGTCCCTCTGTATGGCTGATATCCGTGGTTGCCCGCTTTTTGTGCAGACTGATATAAAACTTCCATCACTTCGGGAGAAGGAGGCAGATCGGGGCTCCCGATGCCCAGATTGATCACATCCAATCCGGCATCGTTCATCTTCCTGATTTCCTGAAGCTTCTTAGAGAAGTAGTACTCCTCTACCTGTTGTAGTCTGTTGGCTGTTGGTATTATCATAATCCTTTAGACCTTTTTTATAAACTCCCAGTACTCGACGACTGAATGTACATTCATCCAAAGCCAGCATGGCCGCATCCAGGCTATTTCCTTTTCCCCATTCAAGGTCAAGATGAAACTGATATTGATACGGTTTGCCCGGTATTGGCACTGACTGGATTTTAGTAATATTTATCTTATTTTGATAAAAGACTTGCAGAACTTCCATCAGAGAACCCACTTTATGCGCTGTTTCCAGGCAAACAGATGCTTTGTTGGGATCGTCTTCCGTTTCCTTTCCGTCCCGGCTCAACACCAGGAACCGGGTCTGATTTTCTTTGAGGTTTTCAATGTTATGAGCCAGTACTTCAAGGTGGTATAGTTCCGCTGCCTGGATACCGGCAATTGCTGCCACTCCCATAAGCCTGTCTTCATCGATTTCCCTGGCACTACCCGCGGTATCATACTTCTCAATAGCAACCATCTGAGGATGGGCTTCAAGAAAAACATTACACTGGTTCAAGGCAATTGGATGAGAATGTATGTATTTTATGTCCTTCAGTTTTTGTCCGGGTATTGCCATCAGGTGCTGCTCTATATGAAGATATTGCTCCCCTATGATATGTAACGGATAGGTTTGCAAAAGTCCATAGTTTGGCAGCAGGCTGCCCGTAAAGGTGTTCTCAATGGCCATCATCGCGTAATCCACTTTACCCTGGTCAAGCGCGTCACATACTTGTTCAAAACTCCTGCACTCAGTGATTCCCACAGTCTGCCCGTCGAAGTAAAGTTCGGCAGCCTGATGGTGAAACGAGGCCGCAGCCCCCTGGATTGCTATATTTAATTTGTTAATCATAGGCATAAAAAAAGTCCCGAAAATTTCGGGACTTTATGAGTTCTTAGTATTTACATCAATACACTACTCCATAATCCCGGGTCGGGGGCTAAAAAAGTAAAAGTAAAATGTGTTGATGAATAAATTCATATTTGTTGCTTGTACCAGTTACAAGTTTAAGCAATAAAACTGCTTTTTTCCAAATTTTTGCCAAAGTTTTTAGTCAGATAGCTATTAAAACCCTCAATTTGTTACGGATTGTTCAATAGTTGATACCATCAGGAAATGATCAGATAGCGAGTTACATGTTGGTATCAGGCTAAGGTCACGGCTTGTTGGCCGATTCTGGCTTGTGCCTTCTCTTTAATTATATCGGCAACTTTTCTGCCTTGTATCTTGCTCTCCAGCCATGAAATAATATCGAAGTATATAAAGGCCCTTTTTTCATAAGGACTATCAACCAATGGCAATAACTGATCGCGAAGATTCTGAAACTGCCGGATCAACTCAGTTTGAGTCATGCTTTTGTCAAGATGTTTTATAAAGCCAAGTATAAAGCTTTGAAATTGCTGAATATCATTTTTTTTAGCCAGATAGCGATAGGTTGATCTGAGGTAATACGGAATAACGTCCGTATGGCCCAGCTCAAAGTGGCAGATGAGATTGATGATTCTGGCAAAACTGTGTACATCCTCCCGGATATCTTCTTCTCCAATGGTGATAATTCGGTACAACCAATGGGTTGCCTGGTCGAACTTACCATCACCAAAATACAGACATGCTATTTTATAATACATAACCAGTCGGGAATGTTTGTCCAACTGGTTAATAAACTGCTCCAGTTGTGGTTTGATCTTGCTGAACAGATTTACACCAATCTCAAAATCACCAACCATAAAAAATTTATTGAATAAATGGGAGTATACATATTTCTGTAACTTGAGTTGAATATTGGCATCCAATTCAATCCCATCCAATTGGTGAATACTTTTCATTCGTTGATGATTACCTACAAATGCGTGGTATCGGAGCAGTTTATATTGGGCAATCATCAGGTGATTTAACCCCTTCAGGTAGATGTCCAGATATTCTGGAATTTGTCGCTGGTCTTCGAACAGATCAACCCACTTCTGGGCATAAATACAGCCCTTTACGAAATCCTGGGTAAAGAAATAATAATCAACTAACAGGTTGTAAAGGTGAAGCTTTTCATAAAAACTAAGTTCCGCTTCAGTATAAGGGGGCATCTCCTGGTCAAGGATCTTTCTTACTTTATCAAAATCCCGCTTATTTCTGGCAAACCCCTTTCTTAAATAGAGTGCGTTTAGCTTCACCAGGATATTCGAAAAGGAGTTAATATTGTTTATTCGGTTGTTGACATCTCTTACCTGAGCAATTATATCGTTAACCCGCTGCTGGTTCCCTTTGCCTACTGTTTGAGATAGTACCTGTTTTTCCCATTTATATATTTCAAGCAATAATTCCAGGTTGTGGTGCTTTTGAGCCATTTTCTTGGCTTTTTGGAGCATTCGGACACACTGTTTGTAATGCGACCGGTTGTAAAGGATCTGCGAATGATCAATTAGTTCGCGAATTTTGATATCCCTGACATTGCCGCTGTCATACATCCGTAGACTCTGCAGGATCCTTTTGTACAAATGCGCCTTTAAATTGGACATCTGGGCTTTCTTAAAAGTATTCTCTTCCTTCAGGATTTCTTCCTCCGAATACTCCTGCTGTTGATCCATCAGATCGAACAGTCGTATGAACTTCTTGTCCAGGGGGCCGCCTTCCTTTGCTACGAATAACTTGAAATAGCGCTTTTCGTTACGCGAAAGACTTTTAATTAGCTGAAAAAGCCCAGTGTTATCTTCTTTTGACATCGTAATTTAATTGAACAAATATCCTCATTATTCGTAATAAGATATCATTTTAAGCGAAAAATGATTGATTGGAACTCGTAATTATTGAATTATTTGATTTTTATATCCCTGAGGCCACGGGTAACTTTAAATTAATAATCAAGAACCCTTAAAATTATGGATAATAAGGTAGATATTTTTGACACCACGTTGAGAGATGGTGAACAGGTACCAGGCTGTGGATTAAACAAAGAAGAGAAAATTATTATAGCGAGAGCTCTGGAAGGATTGGGAGTAGATGTGATTGAGGCAGGTTTTCCAATTTCAAGCCCTGGAGATTTTGAATCGGTAAGAGCAATCGCCGAAAATATTAAGAATCCTACCGTCTGTGCGCTTTCAAGGGCAGTGGAGAAGGACATTGAAACGGCAGCGGACGCCATAAAGCGTGCTGCCAGACCCCGGATCCATACCGGTCTTGGCACTTCGGATCAGCACATTTTTACCAAGTTAAAGTCCACTCGTGAAAAAGTGATCGAAAGGGGTGTAGCAGCAGTAAAACTAGCCAGGAAATTTGTAGAAGATGTTGAATTCTATGCTGAAGATGCGGGAAGAACCGATAATGAATATCTGGCCCAGGTGATTCAGGCGGTGGTTAAAGCCGGCGCTACTGTGGTTAATATCCCGGATACTACCGGCTATTGCTTGCCTGAGGAATACGGCCAGAAAATAAAGTATTTAGTGGACCATGTAGACGGAATTGAAAACGTCACAATTTCTACTCATTGTCACAATGATCTGGGATTGGCTACTGCCAATTCAATTGCGGGTGTGCAAAATGGGGCCAGGCAAATAGAGTGTACAATCAATGGTTGCGGAGAGCGAGCTGGGAATACTTCACTGGAGGAGGTAGTTATGATAATGCGTAAACACCGCTGGCTTCCTTATACTACCAATATTGTCACCGAACAGCTTAACCCAATAAGCAGGTTGGTATCAAAAACTATGGGAATGCCGGTACAGCCTAACAAAGCTATTGTTGGGGCCAATGCGTTTGCCCATAGTTCCGGAATACATCAGGACGGCGTGATCAAAAACCGGGAAAACTATGAAATTATGGATCCAAAGGAAGTGGGAGTTGACGAATCGTCTATTGTACTGACTGCCAGAAGCGGAAGAGCTGCACTATCATATCGCATTAAAAAACTGGGCATAGAAGTACCTGCGGAAGAAAGTGACACTATTTATGAAAAGTTTCTGGAACTGGCGGACCGCATCAAGCTGGTATCGGACCAGGATCTGAAAGAATTATTGAGTCAAAACTTAGCTACTAGCAGCCACTAAAATGACAGGAAAGACTTTATTCGATAAGGTATGGGACCAGCACGTGGTTTCAGAAATAACCGACGGTCCAAGTGTACTATATATCGATCGGCATTTCATTCATGAAGTTACCAGCCCCCAGGCATTTGATGGTCTTCGAAATAGAGGAATTGGTGTTTTTCGACCAAAACAAACCATTGCCACCGCCGACCATAATGTACCAACTATCGACCAACACCTGCCGATTAGGGATAAATTATCCAGGTTCCAGGTGCAGAAATTGACTGAAAACTGCCAGGAATTCGGAGTAGAACTTTATGGACTGGGTCATAAATACCAGGGAATTGTTCATGTAATCGGGCCTGAGCTGGGCATCACCCAGCCGGGGATGACCATTGTTTGTGGAGACAGCCATACATCAACCCATGGAGCTTTCGGAGCGGTTGCCTTTGGCATTGGAACCAGCGAGGTGGAACAAGTACTGGCCACGCAGTGTGTGCTACAGCGCAAGCCAAAGAAAATGAAGATTGAAGTAAATGGCCAACTTGGCCGCGGTGTATTATCCAAGGACATAATCCTTTATATAGCTTCAAAAATTTCTACCAGCGGAGCAACCGGTCATTTTATAGAATACACCGGTACTACCATCAAAGAGCTTTCAATGGAAGCCCGAATGACTATTTGCAATATGAGTATCGAGATGGGAGCCAGGGGGGGGATGATCGCCCCGGATAACGCCACATTCGAATATTTGAAGGGGCGGCAGTTTGCTCCTCAGGGGGAAGATTGGCACCTGGCAAAACAGAGCTGGGAGCAGCTCTATAGCGATGAAAATGCTGAATTTGACGTGGTCCATAAGTTTGAAGCGGAGGACATTGCTCCAATGATAACCTATGGCACCAATCCTGGTATGGGTATGAAAATCAACGGTACCGTTCCTGAATCCTCTGAAAATATTAAAGCGCTGGCTTATATGGGTTTAACTGCAGGGCAACAGCTTTTGGGCAAGGAAGTCAATCATGTCTTCATAGGCAGTTGTACAAATTCAAGGATTGAGGATTTGAGATTAGTGGCCTCGTTAGTTAAAGGAAGGCAAAAAGCACCAAATGTACAGGCCATGGTAATTCCCGGTTCCAAGCAAGTGGAAAAGCAGGCCCGGCTGGAAGGCCTGGACAAGATTCTGGAAGAAGCAGGGTTCCAGTTGCGACAACCCGGTTGCTCAGCATGTCTGGGAATGAACGATGATAAAGTACCTTCCGGTGAATACTGTGTTTCTACCAGTAATCGGAATTATGAAGGAAGGCAGGGACCGGGAGCCAGAACCATTCTTGCCAGTCCATTGACTGCAGCAGCTACTGCAATTACCGGTCGTATTACAGATGTAAGAGAAATAATTTAGTATGGAACCCATTAAAACAATAAAATCTACCTGTGTCCCGCTGCCGGCTGAAAATGTCGACACCGATCAGATTATTCCTGCCAGATTCCTGAAAGCAACTACCCGTGAAGGGTTTGGCGATAATCTTTTCAGGGATTGGCGCTATTCCAATAACGGTGACCCCGTACCGGGTTTCGTGTTAAACCAACCCGGTGTTAAGGGAAGTATTTTGATAGCCGGAAAGAATTTTGGTTGCGGGTCCAGTCGTGAGCACGCAGCCTGGGCTTTATACGATCATGGATTTAAAGTAGTGGTGTCCAGTTTCTTCGCCGATATATTTAGCAATAATGCCTTGAACAATGGGTTGCTGGCAGTACAGTTGCCCGAGGAATACATCCAAAGGCTTTTTATAGCGCTTGATCAGAACCCTTCGTTAGAGGCCACGGTTGATCTCCCGACCCAGCAGTTTAGCATGGAGGGAATTGAAGAACCGGCATCGTTCGAGATTAACAAACATAAGAAGTCATGCTTACTGCAGGGGTTCGACGATATCGATTATCTGCTGAGTCATAAAGAACAAATTAAATCTTACGAGGCAACCAGAACTACAGTTTAATCATGAATGCAACTATCGCAGTATTAGCAGGTGACGGTATCGGGCCGGAAGTAACTGAACAAGCAATAAAATCGCTGAAGTCGATTGAGCGGCGTTTCCATCACCAGTTTCATCTGAAGCATGGATTAGTGGGAGCGGCAGCAATTGATGCCACCGGAAATCCGTTTCCTGATGAAAGCCGGGAATTATGCCAAAATGCTGATGCCATTTTGTTTGGAGCTATTGGCCACCCGAAATACGACAACGATCCTAAGGCGAAAGTACGGCCAGAGCAGGGACTATTGGCCATGAGAAAGCAACTGGGCCTTTTTGCGAACGTCAGACCAGTAAAAAGCTATCAACAACTGTTGCATATATCTCCGCTTAAATCTGAGCGCGTGGAAAATGTTGACTTTGTGGTATTCCGGGAATTAACCGGAGGGATATACTTTGGGGAACCCAGAGGCAGGTCCGAAGATGGTTCCAAGGCATTTGACAGTTGTGTTTACTCTAAAGAAGAAATAATCAGGGTCACTGAACTTGCGTTTCAGGCCGCAGCTGGGAGGCGTAAGAAAGTAACCCTGGTAGACAAAGCCAACGTACTGGCAACCAGCAGATTGTGGAGAGAAACGGTTACTGACTATGCGAGGGAATTTCCGGAAATAACTTTGGATTGTATGTTCGTGGATAATGCTGCTATGCAGTTAATTCAGAATCCGGGACGATTCGATGTGATCCTTACCGAGAATATGTTTGGTGATATCATTACTGACGAGGCTTCGGTAATTACCGGGTCCCTGGGTATGCTTCCTTCAGCTTCTGTTGGCACGGATCTGTCGCTATTTGAGCCGATACACGGTTCCTACCCTGAAGTTGCCGGGATGAATCGGGCTAATCCCATGGCTGCCATATTGTCTCTGGCAATGATGCTGGAATACTCACTTTCTTTAAACGAAGAGGCACAATGCATAAGAGATGCAGTGGAAAGCTGTATTTCTGAAGGTATTCTTACCGAAGATCTTACCGATGGAAAAGCGTATGGAACCAGTGAAGTAGGTGAAGCAATTTCAGAATTTGTCAGCGCCTCAAGACCGGTTAATTCAAAAAGTCCATCCTGAATTAGGATTATGAAAATAAAATTCGATACTTTTGTACTTAATCTAAGAAAGAACCATGACAGGTACTTATATCATCACTTCTGTAGTCAGAACTAGTGTACTCATTAGGACGCTGGAGCAGGAATGGTATAAGTGATCCGAAAGAATATTAAAAGAAACGCCATTCCAATCCGGGATGGCGTTTTTTTTTGTACTAAAAAATTAAATACAAAACAAGACATGAATTTTAACAGGAACACCACGATTTTCCTTAATGGCAAATGGCTTAAGGCCAGCGATAACATAGGAAATCTGCTGGGGCATTCGTTACCATCGGCAAATGGGGTGTTCGACGGCCTGCGGGCGTACGGAACAGAAACAGGAACTCAGATATTCAAAACCGTTGAGCATTTTACCCGATTGCAACGCGCTGCTTCAAAAATGCATATTGATCTTGAATACACCTGCGACGAGCTAACGGAAATAGCCTATCAATTGCTGGAAAAGAATAACCTGCATGACGCTTATATAAGGGCTTTGGTATACCTTAATTCCAATGAATCCACCAGGACATCAAAGGACATCTACCTGCTGATCACTGCTTGGGAATGGGAAAGGCATTCAGGAAGTGACCTGCTTAAGGTGATGATTTCCGGTAATCAGGGAGCAAGTAGACCCTCACCGGTTGACACCAAACTCTGCGGAAATTATGTCAGCTCAGTTTTCGCCACCATGGAAGCAAAGTCCAAGGGATTTGATGAAGCACTGATGGTCGACAGTGAGGGATATGTAACAGAAGGACCCGGTGCGAATTTTTTCTACGAAAAGGACGAGGTATTATATACTCCTCCTTCGGATATGGTATTTCCAGGGATAACCCGGGCAACGGTAATGGGTTATGCCCGGGAGATGGGATTTAAATTGGTTGAGAAGAGGTTCAAAGCAGAAGAATTAATAGAAGCAGATATGGCTTTTTTTACCAGTACTACCGCTGAAATTACCGGCATACGGTCTATCGGTGGACATGACTTTCCGATGGATTGGGAAGACACCGTAGGATATAGCCTGTTCCTTATGTACCGGCAAAGAGTGGTCAATAATGAATTTAGAGATTTCACATTGGTTTAATAGAGCAAACATTGGAGCAGGAGATAAACAAATACAGCAAAAGATTAACCCAGGATAGCACACAACCAGCTGCACAAGCTATGTTGCACGCTATCGGACTTAAACCTGATGACCTGGATAAAGCCCAGGTTGGCATTGCCAGTACTGGTTACGAAGGTAATCCATGCAATATGCATCTTAACGCATTAGCTCAGCAGGTGAAGAAGGGAGTAGCTGAAAAGGATTTGATTGGTTTGGTATTCAATACCATTGGGGTGAGTGATGGAATGTCCATGGGGACTCCTGGAATGAGGTATTCACTACCTTCGAGAGATATTATCGCCGATTCAATAGAAACAGTAGTAAATGCTCAAAGTTATGATGGCCTGATTACCGTAGTTGGTTGCGATAAAAACATGCCTGGTGCGATGATGGCTATAGGCAGATTAAACCGTCCGGCAATACTGGTTTATGGGGGGACCATTGCCTCCGGGAGATATCAGGGTCGAAAATTGGATATTGTTTCCGCGTTTGAGGCCCTGGGAGAAAAGTGGTCCGGTAAAATTTCCGAAGACGAGTTTAAGTGTGTTATTCAGAATGCATGTCCTGGAGCTGGTGCATGTGGTGGAATGTATACCGCTAACACCATGGCCTCTGCATTGGAAGCGATGGGCATGAGTCTTCCATATGGCGCTTCAAATCCTGCTTTAAGTCAGGAAAAGCAAGCGGAGTGCGAACAGGCCGGGAGAAGTATTTATCATTTGCTTGAACAGGATATAAAGCCAAGAGACATTGTAACCAGGGATGCGCTGGAAAATGCTATTACGGTGGTCATGGCACTGGGCGGGTCTACCAATTCTGTGCTGCATCTGATAGCAGTTGCCAGATCATTGGAAATTGATTTTTCTTTGGAAGATTTTCAGAGGGTAAGTGACAGAACCCCCTATTTAGCCGATCTCAAGCCCAGCGGTAAGTATCTGATGGAAGATTTGCATCAGGCAGGTGGTACTCCTGCAGTAATGAAAATGTTGTTGGCAGAAGGATACCTGAAAGGTGACTGCCTCACAGTCACAGGAAAAACCCTGGCAGAAAATCTGGAAGATCTGCCTGGATTAAGGGATGATCAGCAAATTATTTATCCTCTATCAAAGCCGATTAAATCTTCGGGGCATTTGCAAATTCTTTATGGAAATCTGGCAACCGAAGGAGCAGTAGCTAAGATCACTGGTAAGGAGGGTGAGCAGTTTATGGGAAAGGCCAAAGTTTTTAATGGAGAGTTTGCCGCAAATCAGGGTATCCAGGACGGGTTGGTTAAACCTGGAGAAGTGGTGGTGATTCGATACGAAGGTCCTAAAGGGGGCCCTGGTATGCCGGAAATGTTAAAACCAACCGCTGCCATTATGGGAGCCGGATTGGGTAACACCGTGGCATTGATCACGGATGGTCGATTTAGCGGGGGTACACACGGTTTTGTGGTAGGTCACATTACACCGGAAGCACAGGAGGGTGGATTGATAGCATTATTGAAAGATGGTGATGAAATTACCATCGACGCTATCAATAACAAGCTGGAAGTAATGCTAACCCCTGAAGAAATTGAACAGCGAAGAAGCGAATGGAAAGCCCCGGATTTAAAGGAAAACCGGGGGATACTATATAAATATGCAAAAGCGGTCTCGTCGGCATCGCAAGGTTGTATTACTGATAATTAGACCATGGAAACACTAGTGAATGGAAAGCAAACTGTAACGAAAACGGAAACCATGACCGGGGCAGAGGCGTTAATACGCTCGCTGCTGGCTGAAGGAGTGGAAACTATTTTTGGATATCCGGGAGGGGCTATAATGCCCATTTATGATGCTCTGTATAACTACAAAGACCAGCTTAACCACATACTGGTCCGGCATGAACAAGGTGCTACGCATGCCGCCCAGGGATTTGCCAGGGTAAGAAATGAAGTAGGTGTGGTGTTTGCAACCTCAGGACCTGGTGCTACCAACCTGATCACCGGTATTGCCGATGCTCAGATAGACAGCACTCCTATGGTTTGTATTACTGGTCAGGTGGCCTCAAATTTACTGGGAACAGATGCGTTTCAGGAAACGGATGTTATTGGCATATCCATGCCGGTAACCAAATGGAACCACCAGATCACTGATGCTAGTGAGATTCCCGAAATAATTGCAAAGGCCTTCTACATCGCCCGGTCAGGACGCCCTGGGCCGGTGGTGATCGATATTACCAAAGATGCACAGTTTGCCAGTTTGGAGTATAAGTACCAGAAGTGCACTGAAATCAGAACTTATCATCCGGTACCTAAAATAAAGAAGGACAAACTGAAGGAAGCGGCAGCCTTGATTAATGGTGCAAAGCAGCCATTTTTGCTGATAGGCCAGGGGGTTCTAATATCCCAGGCTCAGGAAGTTTTGCGCAAGTTCATTGAAAAAGCTCATATTCCTTCTGCCTGGACTATCCTGGGATTATCTGCACTGGATAATGAACACCCTTTAAATGTTGGAATGCTGGGTATGCATGGAAATTATGCACCAAATGTTCTGACCAACGAATGTGATGTGCTGATCGCGGTGGGGATGAGATTCGATGACCGGGTTACCGGCGACCTTTCCAGGTATGCTAGACAGGCTAAAGTTATTCACATTGAGATTGACCCTTCAGAGATAGACAAGAATGTTAAAGCTGATGTGCCGGTAATTGGCGATGCCAGGCAGGTTCTTGAAGCACTGATGCCACTAATTAATGAAAATGACCATAGTTCCTGGCTGGAACGTTTTAAGCAATTGCACCAGATTGAACTAGACAAGATTATTACTCATGACTTATATCCGAAGACCGAAGGGGTTCGTATGGGTGAAGTGGTCAGGCATATATCTGAAGCCACTAAAGGAGAAGCGATCATAGTTACTGACGTTGGCCAGCATCAAATGGTTACCTCACGGTACTATAAGTTTAGATTGCCCCATAGTAACATTACCAGCGGAGGGCTAGGCACTATGGGATTCGCATTACCAGCAGCCATGGGAGCCAAGGTCGGACGGCCGGACAGGCCGGTTGTTGCGGTGATTGGCGACGGTGGTTTCCAGATGACCATACAGGAGCTGGGCACCATTTTCCAGTATGATATACCGGTTAAGATTGTAATCTTAAACAACAGCTTCCTGGGGATGGTAAGGCAGTGGCAGCAATTGTTTTTTGATCGCAGGTACTCATTTACAGAAATGAAAAACCCGGATTTTACTGCGATTGCCAAGGGATTCAGTATCGAGAGTAAGAAAGTAACCAAAAGGGAGGAACTGGAGCAGGGAGTAAAGGAGATGATGTTGCATCCGGGAGCATATTTGTTGGAAGTAACCGTCGAAAAGGAGGAAAACGTATTTCCTATGGTGCCATCCGGAGCAGCGATTTCAGATATTAGAATGGAATAAAATGAATAAGACAAAAACAGTAACGGAAATAGTCGACTCCAGAAACGAGGTCAGGTCGTTTAATTTATCCATACTCACCGAAAATAAAAGCGGCTTACTTAATGCAGTCACCATAATTTTCACCCGCAGGAAGATAAACATTGAAAGTATCAATGTTTCAGAAACCGAGGTGGAAGGAGTGAGCCGCTACACAATTGTTATTGAATCTACCCGGGAGAAAGTTGAGAAAGTAGTTAAAAGAATTAGGAAATTGATAGATGTTTTCTGGGCTTTTGTATATGAAGAGGATGAAATATATTATCAGGAAATAGCCTTGTATAAGGTGCCTACCAAAGTGTTTCTGGACGGCGATAACGCCGAACATCTGGTACGGAACAATGGCGCTCGAATTCTGGTAATTGAAGAAGACTTTATCATAATCGAGAAAACCGGTCATCAACATGAGACGAAGGACCTGTTGGAAAAACTGAAACCCTTTGGGGTGCTGGAGTTTGTCAGGTCTGGAAGAGTGGCGATGTCTAAATCGACACGGAGGACCGATCTGTTCTTACGGGAACTGCACAATCATCATTAATTGAAATAAAAACGAACACTAAATAAATAAAAAATGGCAAAGTTAAATTTCGGAGGAGTTGAAGAAGAGGTATTAACCCGCGAAGAATTCCCCCTTGAAAAAGCACGTGAAATACTAAAAGATGATACCATCGCTATACTTGGATACGGGGTACAGGGACCCGGCCAGGCACTTAATTTGAAAGATAATGGCTTTAACGTCATCATTGGCCAAAGAAGCCCATCCCCATCCTGGGATAAAGCACTGGCGGATGGCTGGGTGCCAGGTGAAAACCTGTTTTCACTGGAGGAAGCTTGTGACCGGGGAACCGTTTTGCAATTCCTGCTTTCCGATGCCGGGCAAATCGCTTTATGGCCAACGGTGAAAAAGCATCTAACCACCGGTAAAACATTGTACTTCTCCCATGGATTCGGAGTAACATTTAACGATCAGACAGGAATTAATCCTCCGGATGATATTGATGTGGTATTGGTAGCACCTAAGGGATCAGGAACCAGCCTTCGTAGAATGTTCTTGCAGGGAAAAGGGCTGAATTCAAGTTTTGCGATTCATCAGGATTATACCGGTAAGGCCAAAGAACGAGTAGCTGCTCTCGGAATTGGAATTGGTTCGGGATACTTGTTCGAAACAGATTTCAAAAAAGAGGTTTATAGTGATCTGACTGGAGAACGGGGTACGCTTATGGGTGCATTAGCGGGAATTCTGGAAGCTCAGTATAAAGTACTTCGAAAAAATGGTCACTCCCCCAGTGAAGCATTTAATGAAACTGTTGAGGAACTTACCGAGAGCCTGATTTTGCTGGTGGCAGAAAACGGTATGGACTGGATGTATGCCAACTGCTCAACTACCGCGCAACGCGGAGCTTTGGATTGGAGGCATAAATTCAGGGCTGCTGTAGAACCGGTTTTTGAAGAGCTTTACGCTAAAGTGGCCAGCGGAGCAGAAGCCAAACGCTCTATTGACACCAACAGTCAACCGGACTACCGGGAAAAGCTGGCTGAGGAACTTCGCGAGCTAAGAGAATCTGAGATGTGGCGTGCAGGAGCAATGGTACGAAAGCTTCGCCCTCAGAATCAAGAAGAAGCCAAGCCAACCATGGCTTAACCACTGATTTAGGGTTTAACGATATGCTGTTGGAAAAGAAACATGTGCTGGAATTTCTACCGAAAGTAGAGAATATACGGGCTGCCAGAGAGAGGTTGAAGGGTGTGGTTACGCATACTCCACTTATGGAGGACGTAAATCTGTCAAATCGTTATGGTGCACACATTTTTCTGAAAAGAGAAGACCTGCAGGTAGTACGATCTTATAAAATTCGCGGGGCCTATAACAAGATGTCTACCATGAAGTTGCAGGATCTCGACCGGGGTGTGGTCTGTGCCAGTGCTGGAAACCACGCCCAGGGGGTTGCATATTCGTGTCAAAAGTTGGGTGTTAAAGGAACTATCTTTATGCCGAACCCAACTTCCAAGCAAAAAGTGAACCAGGTCAGAATGTTTGGAAAGGAGCAGGTTGAGGTGGTGATTATCGGAGACACATTCGATGATTCATATGCCGAGGCCTTATCCTTTGCTGACAAACATAATGCTTCGTTTATTCATCCGTTTGATGATCCAATGGTGATTGAAGGGCAGGGTACCGTGGGCCTGGAGATTCTGGAAGACACGGTTACTCCAATTGACTTTCTGTTTATTCCCATAGGTGGCGGTGGATTAGCATCCGGAGTGGCCAGCCTTTTCAAGCAGCTGAGCCCTCAAACCAAGATTATTGGGGTAGAGCCGCTAGGAGCACCTGCTATGAAAGAATCACTTGACCAGGGGCAGTTGGTAACACTGGAAAAAATTGACAAGTTCGTGGATGGAGCGGCAGTAAAAAGAGTGGGAGATTTGACTTTTCAAATCTGCAAAGAAGTTGTGGATGATATGGTTCTGGTTCCCGAGGGAGCTGTTTGCTCCACAATACTAAAACTGTATAACGAAGAGGCAATTGTAGTAGAGCCAGCCGGTGCACTTTCCATCGCCGCATTGCGATACTATCAGCAGCAGATAAAAGGGAAGCATGTGGTTTGTGTGGTGAGCGGAAATAACAATGACATCACCAGAACAGAGGAAATAAAAGAACGATCGATGTTATTCGAAGGCTTAAAGCATTATTTCATCGTTCGTTTCCCCCAGCGGGCAGGAGCATTGCGTGAATTTCTGGAACATGTTTTAGGTCCGCATGATGATATAACTCATTTCGAGTATTCTAAAAAAACCAATCGTGAAGAGGGGCCAGCCCTGGTTGGTATAGAAATTCAAAAACCGGAAAATTTCGAATCGTTGCTGGAACGTATGCGGGAGCGCAAGTTTGCTTTTAAATACCTCAATGAGAACCGTGATTTATTTCAATATTTGATTTGATAGCAATTCTGTCAAATCAGCAATATTGGAGATGGTTGGGTTATGCAAATTATCGATTTGATAAAAAACAGCATAATATTTTGATATATTATTAATTGTTTCGATCGATATTCCAAATTATTTTAATTAGGGGGCATTTATGATTAAATTTATGGTTCGGATTAGAAAAATCGACCGCTAAAAAAGCACACCTAAGAAGTTATCCCGCTTCTGTTTAAGGATGCTAAAGCCGTTTTACATTTACGATGTTTACAAATGAAAAAAGGGAACAACAAATCGTTATACCTCCCCGAGATGGAACACGACTCCTGCGGGATAGGTTTCGTAGCTAATTTAAAAGGAGTAAAATCACATCAGGTGGTGGAAGATGCCTTGATTATGCTTGAAAACATGCAGCATAGGGGGGCTTGTGGATGCGAACCTGAAACAGGAGATGGGGCAGGGATCCTGGTTCAGATCCCGCATGAATTCTTTGAAGATGAATGCCGTAAGTTACAGATTGATCTACCTGATAGCGGTGGTTATGGGGTAGGAGTGATTTTTTTTCCAGTTGAAGAACGCGTTCGGGAAGCCTGCAGGCAAAGATTGTATGAGGTAGCGGAAATACTTGGTTTGGAAATTCTTGGTTTTCGTAAGATACCGATTAACAATACGACCATCGGCAGCAGTGCAAAATCGGTGGAGTTACATTATGAGCAGATATTTATAAAGCACCGGGACACTGTTGATCAGCAAACACTGGAACGCAAACTGTTTGTCTTCCGGATGAATACAACGCATAGTATTGGTAGTACCACCAGAGGACGATCCATCGAAGGAAATAACTATGATTTCTACTGGGCTTCACTATCGACCAGGACCGTGGTGTACAAGGGACAACTCCGTACCGATCAGCTTCCCATCTATTACACCGATTTGCGTGATCACCGAATAGTCAGCGCACTCGCGTTGGTACACTCCAGGTTTAGTACCAATACAGTTCCAAAGTGGAAACTGGCACAGCCGTTCAGGTTTATTGCTCACAATGGTGAGATAAATACCATTCGTGGAAATGTGAACTGGATGAAATCCAAACAAGCTCTTTTCGAGTCGGATTTATTTACTTCGGAGGAATTCGAATTATTGCTCCCTGTTTGTGACAAGGCCCACTCTGATTCTGCAAACCTGGATGCCATAATCGAAATGCTGGTGCTTAGCGGCCGGTCCCTACCACATGCGATGATGATGGTAATCCCTGAGGCATGGCAGGGCAATGACCTGATGGAAGATTATAAAAAAGCATTTTACGAGTATCATGCTTCACTAATGGAGCCATGGGATGGCCCGGCTTCAATTTGTTTTACAGATGGAGAAGTAGTGGGCGCTACTCTGGACAGAAACGGACTCAGACCTTCGCGATATTGCCTTACTTCAGATGATAAGCTGGTTATGGCTTCAGAAGCGGGTGCCTTGCCGGTTGATGAGTCTAAAGTAATATTAAAGGGAAGGCTGCAACCCGGTAAAATGTTTGTGGTGGATTTGGCTGCGGGCAGGATTATTAGTGATGAAGAGTTGAAAAAAGATATCTGCACCAGGCAGCCATATCAGCAATGGTTGGACCAGCACAAAGTTTATTTAAATCAGTTGCCTGCGAAATCATCGGATGACAAACATTCCGAAAATTTATTACAAAAGCAGTTGGCATTTGGATTCAGCCAGGAGGATTTAAACCTAATCCTGGGTCCCATGGTGGAGAAGGCTGCTGAACCGGTTGGTTCTATGGGGGCCGACACCCCATTGGCGGTGCTTTCGACCAAAACGCAGCACATCTCCAACTATTTTAAACAACTATTTGCTCAGGTAAGTAATCCACCAATCGATCCCATAAGGGAGAAAATGGTGATGTCGCTATTTACAAAACTTGGCAGCAATCTTAATATCCTACGGGAGACACCGGAGCATTGTCAGGAGATTCAATTGAAGCATCCTGTATTAGATAATGCTTCATTCCAGAAATTAAATCAGATAGATCACCCAAATTTTAAAAGTCAGACTATCCAAACTTTATTTAAGGCCGATGGTGAACCGGGAAGACTGGAACAAGCAATTGAGCAAATCTGTTTGGAAGCGGAAGAAGCTGCACGTAACGGGGTAAAACTTTTGATTTTGTCCGACGTCAACATTTCACAGAGTATGGCAGCCATTCCGGCATTGGTAATATGTGGTGCGGTACATCATCATCTTATTAACAAACGATTAAGAGCTGCGGTAGGACTGATAATTGTCTCGGGTGGAGTTATTGAAACCCATCATTTTGCCACATTGATAGGCTATGGTGCTAATGCGATTTTCCCCTATCTAAGCATTGCCGGCATCAAGACCTTAGCCTCGGGTGATCTGACCATTAGCAGCGAGACCGAAGCAGTCGATCGATACATCCAGGGAATCAATTACGGCTTGCTTAAAATATTCTCTAAAATGGGAATATCCACCCTTCAATCATATCAGGGTGCACAAATATTTGAGATCCTTGGGCTCAGTAGTGAGGTTGTAAACAAGTGTTTTACCGACAGTATCAGTAGAATTAGTGGGATTACATTTGACCAGTTGGCCAGTGATGTGCTCAAAAATCATAATGAGGCATTCAACTCACCATTTACAACTGAACAAGGGTTACCCGAAGGGGGTGTATACCAATGGAAAAAGGAAGGGGAATTCCACTTGTTCAATCCGGAAAGTATCCACTTTCTTCAAAGAGCCACCCGCGATAATGATTATGCTTTATACAAGAAATATTCTCAGTTAATTAATGTTCAGCAGGAGCGAGCCTGTACCCTGAGAAGTTTGTTTAAGTTTAAAGAACGCAGTGCTGTTCCATTGGAAGAGGTAGAGCCAGCAGAAAGTATTTTTAAAAGGTTCGCTACCGGGGCAATGTCCTTTGGTTCCATAAGCCATGAAGCGCACTCTACCCTGGCAATTGCCATGAACCGTATTGGAGGTAAGAGTAATAGTGGTGAAGGTGGTGAAGATGAAATTCGATTTGAGAGGAAGCCCAACGGTGACTGGGAACGTTCTGCTATCAAGCAGGTCGCCTCAGGACGATTTGGTGTCACCAGCAATTATTTAACCAATGCGGCAGAACTCCAGATTAAAATGGCCCAGGGTGCCAAACCTGGGGAAGGAGGACAGTTGCCTGGACATAAAGTGGATGACTGGATTGGTAGAGTACGACACAGCACCCCAGGGGTGGGATTAATATCTCCTCCTCCGCATCATGATATTTATAGTATTGAAGATTTAAAGCAGTTAATATTTGATCTTAAGAATTCCAACCGGGAGGCAAGGATCAATGTTAAGCTGGTAGCGGAAGCAGGTGTTGGAACCATTGCTGCAGGGGTGGCCAAAGCCAAAGCTGATGTAATATTGATTTCCGGCCATGATGGCGGAACCGGCGCCAGCCCAATAAGCTCAATACGTCATGCGGGTTTGCCGTGGGAACTGGGAGTAGCCGAAGCCCACCAGACCCTGGTTAAGAACAAGTTAAGGAATAGGGTGGTGTTGCAAACCGATGGACAGATAAGAACCGGAAGGGATTTAGCTATCGCGGCATTACTGGGGGCAGAGGAATGGGGTGTTGCCACCGGTGCTTTGGTGGTCGAAGGCTGTATCATGATGCGTAAATGTCACCTGAATACCTGTCCGGTGGGAATTGCCACCCAGAATCCTGAGTTACGCAAAAAATTTACCGGAGACCCGGATCATGTGGTAAACTTCTTCAGATTCCTGGCAGAAGATTTGCGAGAAATTATGGCTTCATTGGGCTTCCGAAGCGTTAATGAAATGGTTGGCCAGGTTGGGTCACTGGAGGTGAGGGAAGATATTGAGGATCCGAAGTTAAAAACATTGGATTTAAGCCCTGTGTTGTACCAGGAGCGATCCGGAGAGGAGGCCGGCTTGTACAACCAGATCTCCCAGGACCATGAAATGGATGACATTCTGGATTGGATTTTGCTAAAAGCCGCTCAACGTACACTGGAATACGGAACTGCATACAAGGGTTCATTCGATATAATCAATACCGACAGGGCTGTTGGCGCTTTATTAAGCAATGAGATTTCAAAGAAATACGGTTCCGAAGGATTGCCATCCGGAACTTTGCATTTCAGTTTCAAGGGTTCTGCCGGTCAGAGTTTTGGGGCCTTTGCCACTCGGGGAGTACGTTTTGAATTGGAAGGTGAGGCCAACGACTACTTTGGTAAAGGGTTATCCGGAGCTGAACTAATAATTTACCCGCACCAGGAGTCTACTTACCGGCCACACGAGCACATGATCATTGGCAATGTGGCATTCTATGGTGCTACTGCAGGTGAAGCCTTTATCAGAGGACAAGCCGGAGAACGGTTTTGTGTTAGAAACTCAGGGGTTACCGCAGTAGTAGAAGGAGTAGGTGATCATGGCTGCGAATATATGACCGGAGGAACTGTGGTTGTACTGGGTGCCACTGGACGTAATTTTGCTGCCGGAATGAGTGGTGGAACTGCCTATATTTACGATCCAAAGAAACAATTTGAAAAATTCTGTAATCTGGAAATGGTCGATCTCGATCCATTTTCCTATGAAGATTTTGACCTGGTGAAGAACCTGATCAGGAAACATCAGGAATTCACCGGAAGTGATCTGGCCTCTGACATCCTTTCTAAATGGGATCAGGTAAGTGAACATTTCGTTAAGGTAATGCCGAGGGATTACAAGCGTGCGATGCTGGAACACAAACAATTAGAACAAGCTAGCTGAATTTAGATGGGAAAAGTAACGGGTTTTCTAGAATACCAACGAGAAGTACCAGGCGACCGATCGCCGCTGGAGCGAGTCGAGGATTGGAACGAGTTCCATTTGGAAATGGAAGAAGACCAGCTGAAAAACCAGGGTGCTCGATGTATGAACTGTGGTGTACCATTTTGTCATACGGGAACACTCATCTCTGGTATGGCTAGCGGTTGTCCTATAAATAACCTGATTCCTGACTGGAATGATATGGTATATAAGGGAAAATGGGAAGAAGCACTACAGCTACTGCTGAAAACCAATAACTTTCCCGAGTTTACCGGAAGAGTTTGTCCTGCGCCTTGTGAAGGGTCCTGTGTACTGGGTATCAATGAGCCACCGGTAACCATTAAGAATATTGAACAAGCTATTATAGAGAAGGCGTTTAAGGAGGGTTGGATTAAACCGCAGCCACCCGAAAAACGAACTGGTAAGCAAGTTGCGGTTATCGGCTCCGGACCGGCAGGACTTTCATGTGCCGATCAACTAAATAAAGCAGGGCACTCAGTAACCGTATTTGAACGAGACGACCGGGTAGGTGGTCTGCTTATGTACGGTATTCCTAATATGAAACTGGATAAGCAGCAGGTGGTAAATCGAAGGATTAACCTCATGCAGCAAGAGGGAGTAGTATTCAAAACTGAAGTTGAGGTAGGAATAAATTTACTACCATCGGATTTAATGAGTGAATTCGATGCCGTTGTCCTGTGTACAGGAGCCACCAAACCACGTGATTTGCGGGTAGAGGGCCGACACCTTAAGGGTATTCACTTTGCCATGGATTTCTTAAGGGCTAACACCAAGAGTTTACTGGATAGTGGTTTGGAAGACGGTAACTACATCAGCGCTAAAGACAAAAATGTGATTGTTATTGGAGGAGGTGATACAGGTACTGATTGCGTCGCTACTTCATTGAGGCATGGATGCACCACCCTGAATCAATTGGAAATCCTCGATAAACCACCTATGGAACGGGCTGGAGACAATCCCTGGCCTGAGTGGCCCAAAGTATACCTGCTGGACTACGGGCAGGAAGAAGCACAGGCAAGGTTTGGAGATGATCCACGCCGCTATTGCAGCATGACAAAGAAATTTACCGGAGACGAAGAAGGTAATGTGAAACAGATACATCTGGTAACCATAAAGTGGGAGAAAAATCAGGAAGGTCGGTTTGTGCCAGTTGAAATGCCTGGATCGGAAACCATTGTAACGGCTGATTTGGTTTTGCTGGCTATGGGTTATCTTGGTCCAGAATCACAATTGTTGGAAGCCCTTGGGGTTGAAACCGATCAAAGAAGTAATATAAACGCACCATACGGTAGGTTTACTACCAATGTTGAAAAAGTCTTTGCCGCAGGTGATGCACGTCGTGGCCAAAGTCTGGTGGTATGGGCAATCAACGAGGGTCGTGCTGCTGCCAGGGAATGTGATAAATTTCTAATGGGTCAGACCTATCTTCCTTAATCAAAGTTCAACAGTATAGAATACATCCCCGTCAATGAAGGTCTTAAAGTTTGGTGGAACCTCCGTTGGGTCCTCCGACAGTATAAAACTTGTAGGCAGCATCCTGGAAGATTATCACCGTTCAAACACTCCGGTAATGGTAGTAGTTTCTGCTATGAAGGGTATTACCAACCTGCTGATTGATGTCGGAGATTACGCTGTTAGAGGAGACCTGGAACAGGTTAATCAGAGCATCCTGGAACTGCAGAACCGACACTTCCAGGCAATTAAGCAGTTGCTACCAGTAAAGGACCAAAGTCAGGTGCTGGCACATACCAAGCGCCTGATCAATGAGTTGGAAGAGATCATTCATGGAGTTACTCTCTTGAAAGAACTATCACCTAGAAGTAAGGACCTAATCTTAAGTTTTGGAGAAAGGCTTTCAGCATATACAGTATCAAACTATCTTAAGCAACTTGGATTGCCTTCCGAATCGGTAGACAGCCGTGAATTAATCCGTACTGATGATCAGTTTGGCGCTGCTACAGTCGACTTTGATACTACCAATAAGTTAATAGTTGACTATTTTTCTAAAATCGACTCTGATGTACCCGTCATCACGGGATTTATAGCCTCTAATGACCTCGGGCAAACCACAACATTAGGAAGGGGAGGGTCTGATTACACTGCAGCTATTGTAGCATCAGCCGTAAATGCGGAAGAGATTGAGATATGGACAGATGTGGATGGTGTAATGACCGCGGACCCGCATATCGTATCGCGCGCCTTTTCTTTGCAAGCTTTGTCCTACGTTGAAGCAATGGAGCTGACCCATTTTGGAGCCAAGGTGATTTATCCCCCGACGTTACAACCTGCTTTTGCCAAAAATATTCCGTTAAAAATCCGAAACACTTTTAACAGGGAATTCGAAGGAACCACTATCAGCAAGGATGCCCAGACTCCTGATATGCCCATTAAAGGTATTAGTTCCATCAGGGAAATTACCCTGGTAAATGTCCAGGGAAGCGGAATGGTAGGAGTACCGGGCGTAGCCAGCAGAATGTTCGGTGCATTGGGAAGAACCGGAGTAAACCTGATTCTGATTACACAGGCAAGCTCAGAGCATTCCATTTGTTTTGCAATAAATCCTGATCAATCGCAGGCAGCCAGGGCAACATTAGAGGAGGAGTTCAGTTTTGAACTAAAATCAGGACTTATCGATCCAATCCTGATAGAAAATAACCACTCTATTGTGGCCATTATTGGAGAAAACATGCGTCGAACACCGGGAATTGCCAATAAATTGTTCGGAGCACTAGGTAAAAACGGTATAAATGTAGTTGCGATAGCCCAGGGTTCCTCTGAACTCAATGTATCGGTGGTTATTGACCAGCGAAACTTACACAAAGCATTGAAGGTATTGCACGGAGCGTTCTTTTTGTCGAATAGACGGTTGCTTAATATTTTTATGGTCGGAACAGGACTTATCGGAAGGACCTTGCTACAACAGCTTCACAAGCAGTTTGACTTTTTTTATAATCAGCGGTTGCTTGAGATAAGGTTGATAGGGGTGGCAAATACCCGAAAAATGCTGATCGATACTAATGGTATTTCCATAGATAACTGGAGGGAGCCATTAGACTCAAAAGGAGAAGTCACCGATCTTTCAGGTTTCGTTAACACCATGAAGGAACTCAATCTACCTAATGGTATTTTCATAGACAATACCGCGGGATCGGCGGTACCGGATGTTTATCAACGGGTTTTGGATGCAAACATTTCAATTGTTACACCCAATAAAGTAGCCAATTCCCAGTCAATGCAAAAATATACTACTTTGCAGAAAACCGCTTTTAGCAAACAGGTTAAATACCTGTACGAAACCAATGTCGGAGCTGGGCTGCCGATTATTAAATCACTTAATGAACTGAAACTTAGTGGCGATAACATAACAAAAATTGAAGGCGTCCTTTCGGGAACCATTAGTTATATCTTCAACAGTTTCGACGGTTCAAAAAAATTTAGCGAGATTGTAAAGGAGGCCCAGCAAAAAGGATATACTGAACCTGATCCCAGAGATGATTTAAACGGAATGGATGTGGCTCGGAAGATATTGATCCTGGCCCGTGAAGCAGGTCTTTCCATGGAACTCGAAGATGTAAACATTGAGCCCCTGCTGGCACCGGCCTGTTTTGAAGCTTCATCGGTAAGCGAATTTTTTGCCGCTCTGGAGAAGCAGGATCCCGCAATGGCTGCCAAAATTGACGCAGCAGCAAAGCAGGACAAGGTCTTGCGGTACATAGCAACTCTGGAAAACAGAAGGGCAAAAATCAACCTGGTCCCGGTCGGTCCGGATCATCTTTTCTATTCGCTATCCGGAAGCGATAATATTATTGCCATAAGTTCGGATCGGTATCAGGATAAGCCGTTGCTGATACGGGGTCCGGGAGCTGGGGCAGAAGTAACTGCAGCAGGTGTGTTTGCGGACTTGCTTGAAATAAGTGACTTCCTGGTAGGATGAGGAGTGTAAAAATTTTCGCTCCTGCTACCGTGGCCAATGTAACCTGCGGTTTTGATATACTGGGATTCGCAGTCCATCAACCGGGAGACGAGGTTACCCTGAAACGCAAGGATTCACCTGGCATTATCATTCAGGAAATAAAGGGAGATGGTGGGTTATTACCACGAGATATTAATAAAAATACCGCCTCTGTAGCAATTAAGGCTTATTTGGATCACCTGAAACTGGATTGTGGGATAGAAATATTTCTTGAGAAAAAGATGCCTCTGGGAAGCGGCCTGGGATCCAGCGCTGCCAGTGCAGTAGCCGCGGTTTTTGGTGTCAACGAATTAATTGGCAGACCGTTATCTCCAATGGAGTTACTGCCGTTTGCCATGCAGGGCGAATTTGAAGCCTGTGGTGAGGCGCATGCCGATAATGTAGCACCTGCGCTGTTAGGAGGGTTTGTGTTGATCAGAAGTTATAACCCGCTCGACGTAGTAAAAATTGATGCACCTAAAGATCTATTCGCCAGTATAGTACATCCTCAGATCGAGATCGCTACTAAAGATGCCAGAAGTATCCTAAAGAAAAGCCTGCTGCTAAAAGACGCAGTTACTCAATGGGGTAACGTGGCTGGATTAATCACCGGGTTGATCAAGGAGGACTATGACCTGATTAGCAGGTCAATGGAAGATGTAATAGTTGAACCGGTGAGGTCAATGCTGATACCCGGCTTTGACCAGGTAAAATCAGCAGCCTTAAACGCCGGCGCATTAGGTTGTGGAATCTCCGGATCCGGACCAAGCATTTTTTCACTTAGCCGTTCATCGGAAACCGCTACTAAAGTAGCAAACGAAATGGAAGCTTGTTTTAAGCAATTGGATATAATCTGTGACGTCTTTATTTCCCCGGTAAACCAGGAAGGGCCTTTGATCATTTCATGAAATGAATTTCTACAGTACTAAAAACCCAGGAACTAATTATAGTTTAAAGGAGGCAGTATTACAGGGTTTGCCTGATGACAATGGTCTGTTTATGCCGGATCATTTGCAGGTTATGCCGGATTCTTTTTACCATAGCATCGAGCAACTCAGTTTTATAGAAATTGCAAATGCGGTTGGTCAGGTAATTTTAAAAGATAGCCTGGAACCTGCGATATTGAATCAGATTGTAACGGAGGTATTTGATTTTGAAGTGCCAGTAAATTTGGTAGCAAAAGATATCTATTGCCTTGAATTGTTTCATGGTCCCACCCTTGCTTTTAAGGATTTTGGTGCACGGTTCATGGCCAGGCTGCTGGCACATCTTTTGGACGATGAAGATGGAAGGCCGTGTATCCTGGTTGCTACTTCGGGAGATACCGGGAGTGCGGTTGCCCAGGGGTTTTATCAGGTTCCCGGAATAGATGTAGTAATTTTATATCCGTCAGGAAAAGTAAGTGAGATCCAGGAAAAGCAACTGACAACCATCGGGGGGAATGTAACGGCATTGGAGATTGATGGTAATTTTGACGATTGTCAGCGTTTGGTCAAGTCAGCTTTTCTTGACCAGGACCTGAAGTCAAATCGCCGCCTGACATCGGCAAATTCCATAAATATCGCTCGTTTAATTCCTCAAAGTTTTTATTATTTTCAAGTATTTGCCAGGTTAAAGCATTTAAATAAACCCATCATCTGCTCTGTTCCCAGCGGGAATTTTGGAAACTTGATGGGAGGGTTACTGGCCAAGCGAATGGGCCTTCCAATCCATCAGTTTATAGCGGCCAATAACGCCAACAGGGTGTTCTACGATTACCTTCAAACCGGTGAGTTCCAGGCCAAACCTTCTGTGGCGACCATTAGTAATGCCATGGACGTGGGTAATCCCAGTAACTTTGAAAGAGTGATGGATTTGTACAATAATGATTGGGAATCCCTGGCTGAATTAGTAAAAGGCTACACTTTCAACGACTCGGAAACCAGAAAGGCGATTTCCAGGGTATACCAGGAATCCGGATATTTGATGGATCCACATGGAGCAGTTGCATATCTGGGTTTAGGTGAATCTTTAAAAGATAACCCGAATACCGTAGGGGTATTCCTTGGTACTGCGCACCCTGCAAAATTCTTTGAAGTGGTAAAACCCCTGATACCAGATGAGGTAGAAATACCTGAAAGATTGGAAAGTATCATTAGCCGACAAAAGCAGTCGATAAAGTTATCTTCCGACTATCGGGAACTCAAGCAGTATCTGCTGTCAAAATAGCAACTTGTCAACCAAATCTGATTTGGGATATTCCTAAAAATCCCATTGTTTATTGGGTTTAATTTATGAAATTCAAAATATTCCCAATACATTTTGCACCGAATTGTATTTTTTGCCACTTACTTAAAGATTCATTTTTTTTCAGTACTGGAATTGCCTACTTTTATAACAGGTTAATGGTTAATTATTGTTAGTAATTTTTTGAACACAAAATATTCAAATTAGTAGATTGTGATCAAACGATTGGCAAACCACGCCCCAAAAAGGTGTGGTTTGCTATTTACTTTGGAATTTTCCACTACCTAAGGAATGTAAATAGGCCAATCGTTCTACTACCAATTCATCTCTTTTTGTTCTACCAGTCATCATTAACCTGAACTTTAACAATTTTGGGCTCCGGTTCATCGGGAGTAAACATCATTTCTGCTTTTAAAGTCTCAACCATTACCGCGACTTTTTCCCCTGTTTGTTGTTTGTGCTGGTCCCAAAGATTCTGACTTCCCTTGTATACCGGATCTTCCAGTGCTTTTGATTTACCTTTAACTTCAACAAATCTTCCATATCGATTTCGCTCCAGATAGTGGAATACAAAATTAGTCGCCAGGTAGCGATAGCGGCCTTCCTTTACTGAAACCGTCAAATTATATTTTATAATCCCGTGCGGGGAATGAACGGGAAAATCCCGATAAACTGTGAAGGCCAGGGGTAAGTTGATTTCCGAGCGGTCTTCATTTACTAAAGGGTCTTTTTTTAATTCTTTATGGTTATCTACCAGCGATTGAAGGTAGTTGTATGCATTGTTAAACAGGTCTTCTTTTGAAGTTGCTTCTGCTTGAATAACCTCTGAAAATGTGATTGTTCCGAAATCATCAACCGGTAACAACGAATGGGATTGACCTAGGGTGGCAGCATGTGTGGTAATAAGGATTAGTGATAATGTTAAGTATTTCATGGTAGTATGGGTAGGTAGTATTTTAAAAGAAGGGATACCCGGCCAAGCCGGGTATCCCTGTAAATTTTAATTTAGAATGAAAATACTGCTGCAACCAGAAACTGGGCAAAGGAATCAGTAGGGTCTCCTTCACCGTCAAGGAACAGGTCTTCATCTGCAGTATCGAATCGAATTTCAGGGATCAGCTTCAGAGGGCCGGAACCAATATTCGCTGAAACGGTTAACGAATTAACTTTACTGGATACATCAGAGAGTACCCCACCGTCCCGATCGTCAAAGTTCTCCGCTCTAACACCCAGAGCAAAACTGTCCGAAAATGCATAATTGGCATACAATGCGACACCAACAAAGTTAGATCCGTCGCCTTCCACTTCATCAAAGAACTCTCCGGTAGTCCGCTTAGCTGCATTAAAGCCCAGCATAAACGCATCACTGATCTGATAGGTGGTGGCCAGGTCAATTTCTGTTCCGGAATCATTGCTGGTTACGAAATTTATATAGGCATCCCATCCATCTACGGGAGATACATAGAACTGAGTACCAAAATCAAATCCTCCGCTGCTATTGCTGTAGGAGTCGAACTCGTTGAACACGCCTACCATAAAACCAAATCTGTCTGAAATAGCAAAGTCAAATTTCAAACCTCCATTTTGGAAAGGCCCGTTGCTAAACAGATATGAGGTTGAATAGTTGAAGTTCCCCGTTGGGGATATTATCTCATAACCTACAAAAGTACCCATAAACCCGCCGGTTACAGATATTTTATCGGACAGTGCATAAGAAACATACAAGTTCTGAATTGCACCGGGAGCGCTTTGCTCAGCTCTTGGCCCGAAAGCCAGATCTGCCACGAAAGATGCCTTACCCACTTCTTTTGACAAAATAAGGTTAACCATTCCCAAAGAGAATGAGTTTTGATCGTTCGCAAAACTGGTTATGCTATTTGGTTCTCCCGAGAAATCATACTTGTAGTAAGTATCAACACTTCCTGAGATCACTAAAGGATTCTCATCATCTTGTGCAATTATTGTAAACGATGCTATTAGCATTAATGTCGATAGTAAAATTGTCTGTTTCATATTATTATTGATAATGGTTTAATTAATAAGTGAAAATTAAAGCCAGTATTAATACCAGGTAAGTGTGGACTTACCTGGTATTTTTTTGGCATTATTCAAGAATGATGGTATAACCTCTGATACCATGTTCATGACTGTCAAGTCCTTCAGTTTCGTGTTGTTCACTAACTCTGAGTCCTATGACAATATCCAGAATTTTAAAGATGCTCAAGGCAGACAGGAATGAAACTGCTCCGATAGCAATTACCCCTATTAATTGAGTAAACAGTGAAAATTCAGGGCTGAAAATTCCTACAGCCAACGTGCCCCAAATTCCACAGGTCAGGTGAACGGAAACCGCTCCTACCACGTCATCCAATTTGAATTTATCAAGAGTAATAGCAGACAATACTACCAGTACTCCAGCGACCAGACCAACCAGCAATGACCAACCCGGGCTGATAACATCTGCTCCAGCAGTGATGCCTACTAAACCTGCCAGGATACCGTTCAGAACCATTCCAAGATCGAGTCTCTTAAATACCAGCCAACCGGTAATATATCCTCCGATTCCTCCCATGGAAGCAGCCAGGCTGGTAGTGACCAGTACCCGTGAAACGGTTCCGGGGTCAGCGCTTAACACGGAGCCTCCATTAAAGCCAAACCATCCAAACCACAGCAGGAACACACCCATGGTGGCTAAAGGAACACTGGATCCCGGTTTGTCAATAATCTTTCCTCCAACATATTTGCCCAAACGGGGTCCTATGATCATTATTCCAGCCAAAGCGCCCCAACCGCCAACAGAGTGTACCAGGGTGGATCCGGCGAAATCATAGAAACCTAATGAGTCCAGCCATCCGGCGCCCCATTTCCAGCTTCCAACAAATGGATATACCAGTCCTACAAAAATTACCGTGAAGATCAGGTATGCATTAATCTTAATTCTCTCAGCTACTGCCCCGGAAACAATGGTAGCTGCGGTAGCTGCAAACATAGCCTGGAACAAAAAGTCCGTCCAGTAAGTATAGCCACCTTCTACGTAAGCTAATCCCTCGCCACCTTCAGGTAGGGACAGGAAGAAGCCCGCAAAGCCAAACCATTCACCCAGCATGAAATCTCCTGGATACATTAGATTAAAACCTATAACATAATAGGTAAGAATGCCTATCAATGGGGTAAGCGTGTTTTTAAATAATATGTTTACCGTGTTCTTGGATTGTCCGAAGCCCGCTTCCACACCGGCGAATCCAAGGTGCATGATGAAAACCAAGAATGTGGCTACCATCATCCAAACGTTATTAACAGTCAGCAGATTCTGTGCTACCTGACCGCTTACCTCAGCCAGGCTGACCGCGTCAGCCGCTGATGATGCAATTAATTCTGTAACTCCTTCTTTCATTGTAGATAGTTTTAATTCCAAATGTTCAATAGATTTTTGAATACAAATCCAAAGTAAAGAGATCGTTTTTACTTTTGAAAATAACATAGTTAAAAAAATATCCTATCTAACTTAAAAAGTATAAAAAATTACATTTACAGATTAAAAATTATATCATAAAATACGATTATATTAAAAATATGTAATTAATAGGTTAAAAATTAAACCTGATTTTAATAATTATAAATTTCAGTGAGATAATATTGTTTAAATAAAAAAAATAAGCCCATTTTGGGCTTATTTATTAGAATAGTACAATATTATTACTTCAAAAACTACAAAGCGTCAGGCGGATCCACAATATTCCTCGATGGAATCCCTGATCTTCTCGAAAATACAAACCAATAATTCAGGATCTTCTTCAAGTAAAGTAACCCGGAAGCCTAACAGGTCAGAATGGAATGATGATAATGGTACAACGCACACACCAGTGGCTGCTAACAGGTAATAGGCGAATCTTTTATCCAGGGCAATTTCCGGTTGTATCCATTCGGATAATAGTTGATCTACCGCAGGGTTTCCAATAGCGAGGGTCTGCTTGCTATTTAATACACCAGACTTAAAAACGATGGTATTGAAAAATGCACCGTAGGTTTCATTGAAATGTATATATGGAAGCTTTGCCAGGATATTAGCGATTCTTTTACCCCTTATTCCTATTTCCCGATTAAGCCGTTTTCGGTAATCATTATACCTGGAATCAGACATGATGAGGGGGATTGACTTTTGGGGGAGGGTAGTAGCGCAAACCTCAGTCATCTTAACATCTTCAAGTGCGGTGCACAGGTCCGAGAAATCTTTATCAGCCTGTCGGTTATAAAACTCCATCCACCCACAGCGTGCACCCGGCCACGGTAGCTCTTTTGAAATTCCTGAAAGCGCAATTCCCGGAACATCTTCTATAACTTCAGCCAGTGCGTAAGATCTGGTTTGGTGATAAGTAATATTATTGTAAATCTCATCGCTTACCATAATAAGCTGATAATCCCGGGCCATCCTTACCATTTTTTGCAACGTTTCCAATGGGTATACCATACCGGTGGGGTTATCCGGGTTGATCACCAGGATTCCGATGATATTTGGATTGTATTTAATCTGATTATGCAAATGTTCCAAATCCGGATACCATTTGTTCTCAGGATTGAGTCTGTAGGTTAATGGGGCTGCATTAGCATGGGCCGCTTCGGCAGAACTATGTGTCGCATAGGCAGGCGAAGGGCCTATGATCCTTGAACTGGAATGTAAAAACTGGTAAAGTTTAGAAATGGCATCGCCCAGGCCATTAAAAAATAAGATATCATTCTCGGTTATTTGAGCTCCTCCTTTTTTATTAGTGCGTTCAGCCAGGAACTTTCTGGTTTCAAGCACTCCTTTAGAATGACAATAGCCATAAGTAGCATCGTCATTAACCAAACCGGTAATGATTTCTTTGATCCAGGATGGGATTCGGGCATGCTTTTGAATGGGATCGCCAATGTTTTCCCAGTAAATGGGTTGCCCAATGTCTTGTAGTTTCTCCGCTTTCTTTACAATATTCCTAATTTCATACTCCAGTTGCCCAGCCCCCTCAAAAAGTATCTTTTGTCTCATTTTATTTATTAACTATCTATTAGCTGCTGCAGCTTCAGGCTGTAGCTTTCAAAATCAAAGCTGTCTATGGTACGCTGAAGTTTGTTTCTGATTTCTGCGGTACCTGGATTCCCGATACTACCCAGGTGTGTATGTTTTACCTCCCTGGAAGGTTCAAAACTCCCTTCCCCAATACTTTTAGCTACCAGCTGATAAGCGTCGCGGAAAGAAGTACCTTTCATTACTTCACTATTTACATTTTCTACACTGTAGATCAGGTCATATTTTGAATCATTGATGGCATCGTGATTAATAACTACCTGCTTAATGGTGCCGGTCATTAACCGAATGCAATCCGAAAGATGATCAAGTGAGGGTAATAAAAGCTCTTTCGTCAACTGCATGTCTCGATGATATCCACTTGGCAGGTTGCTGGTAATACCTATAATTTGTTGGGGAAGTGACTGCAAATGGTTGCACCGTGCTCGTATCAATTCAAAAACATCCGGATTTTTCTTGTGTGGCATGATACTGGAACCCGTGGTAATCTCATCAGGGAAGCTCAAGAAAGCCAGATTCTGACTGTTATACAAGCACACATCCATAGCCATTTTCCCAATGGTCCCGGAAATTCCTGCTATCGCAAATGCCACAGCAGTTTCAGTTTTACCGCGGGACATTTGAGCTGCTACCGCATTCACATGCAGGTCCTGAAAACCCAGTAACCGGGTAGTAGCTAAGCGATCCAAAGGAAAAGAATTCCCATATCCAGCTGCAGATCCAAGTGGATTTTGATTTACAATATCATAGGCAGCCTTGAGAAGCTTCAAGTCATCGATCAGGGTTTCGGCAAATGCACCAAACCACAATCCAAATGATGAGGGCATAGCCGCCTGCATATGCGTATATCCCGGGATAATTACCTTTTGATATTCCTCACTTAGCTCCAGCAGCACTTCAACGAACTCTGTTATATTTTTTGCTTGTTTTCGAATCTCTTCCCGTAGATATAACTTGATATCCACAAGTACCTGGTCATTCCGGGAACGGCCACTATGAATCTTTTTACCCACAGTGCCTAGCTGCTGAGTAAGCGAAAACTCAACCTGACTATGTATGTCCTCAACCGATTCTTCAATACGAAAGTCTCCATTATTAATTGAGTGGTAAATTTCCACCAAGGCATCCTGCAATTGTCGCCATTCCTGCTGAGTCAGTAAGCCGATGTCCCGTAACATCGAGGCATGTGCCATAGATCCAAGCACATCATAGGGCGCAAGTAACATATCCAGTTGCTGGTCATTTCCAATAGTAAACCGCTCAATTTCTTCCGATAAGCCGACGCCTTTTCCCCAGAGTTTCATAATTCAAATATTTAAATCTGTCAATAAGTTAATATAGGTATCAATTCCTTCCCTGATTTCCGAGAGTAATACAAATTCATCCGCTGTATGTGAACGGGATGATTTGCCGGGGCCTATCTTAATGCTGGGGAAATCCATTAGAGCCTGGTCCGAAAGTGTCGGTGAACCAAAATACTTTATTCCCATTGATAACCCTTTGACCACAATTGGATGATCCAAACTGATGCCTGAGCTGTTTAATCTTAATGACCGCGGTATCACAGTAGCCTTGAGATGTTCCTGTAGAAAAGCTACCACTTGCTGATTGCTGTAGTGTTCGTTGGTTCTAACATCTACTACAAACTGACAATTGGCCGGGACCACATTGTGTTGTTGTCCTGCTTTGATCTGGGTTACCGTCATTTTTACAGAACCGAGCAGATCGGAGGATTTTTCAAATTTATGTTTCCGCAGAAATTCTATATCCTCCAGCGCACAGTATATTGCGTTAACCCCCTCATCCCTGGCGGCATGACCGGATTTTCCTTCTGAAGTGCAATCAAGGACAACCAGCCCTTTTTCTGCAACCGCCATTTGCATTTCTGTGGGCTCACCAACTATAGCCAGATCAATGGACCCTAAATCATCCAGGATGCTGGATATACCATTAGCCCCCGATATCTCTTCTTCGGCAGTTATTGCAATTATTATTCGATAAGGAATTTTCGGCTGACTGGCAAAATGCCTAAAGGTTGCCACCAATGAAACCACCGACGCACCGGCATCATTACTACCCAGGCCATACAGTTTATCATCTTTTAATACCGGTTCGAATGGATTGCCTTGCCAACCATTACCAGGCTTAACCGTGTCATGGTGCGAATTAAGTAATAATATTGGTGCATTTGAATCACAATTATTACTGACACACCATATATTGTTTGCCTTCCGCTTCGGGTTCATGCCACTCTGTTGAAAGAATTCCTGAAGTAAGTCTGCCGTACTGGTCTCCTCCCCACTAAAAGATTGAATGGAAATTAATTTCTTCAGGATTTCAACAGAGGTTTCAAATAAATTTCCAGGCTCACTCATGGCAGGGTAATTTTTGTTCCCGATGACCCCGTGATATCCTTCCAGTCACACAAGTAAATCTCCCGGATCCCCAGTCTCAGACCTGAGAATGCATTATCTAGTTTTGGGATCATACCTTCAACGATTACTTTGGATTGGACTAATTGCTGGTAGGTATCTGGTTGAAGCTGGCTGATCACTGAGTTGTGATCATCCGGATCTTTAAGTACTCCCGGCTTGTCCAGACAATAGACCAGGGTTACCCGGTAATATCTGCTTAAAGAAACTCCAAGATAGCTGGCAATGGTATCGGCATTAGTGTTAAGCAGTTGACCGTTACCATCATGGGTGAGTGGGCAACACACTGGTACCAGTCCATGATTCAACAATAATTGAAGGGTATCACTGGATGGCATATAATCAGGTAAGTCGCCGGCATATCCATAATCGATCTTATCCACAGGTCGTTTTACTGCAGGTAATATATTGCCATCGGCCCCTGAAAGACCTATGGCATTCACATTTAAAGCCTGTAGTTTTGCCACCAGATTCTTGTTGACCAGGCCGCCGTAAACCATGGTCACCACTTCCAGGGTGGGGTTGTCGGTAATTCTTCTACCATCCACCATCCGAGGTGTAAGCCCAAGTTTTTTGCTAATTTCTGAAGCGCGGTTACCGCCTCCGTGTACCAGGATCTTTGGATTTGACACACTGGCAAACTTATCCAGCACTTCATCCAATTGCTCAGCATGGTCCATTACCCGGCCACCGATCTTTAGTATGAATAGATCTTTATCCATTTTTCAGTATTTCAGACAAAACAGCCTGAGCTGCGTACAACCGGTTTTTTGACTGGGGAATAACCAGGGAGTTGTCAACCACCCGGTCTGTTGCTACCACATTCCTTCTCAAAGGCAGACAATGCATGAACCGACCGTTGTTGGTAAGTGACATTTTCTTTTCATTTATCATCCAGGAAGCATCAGTTTTTAGCACCTGGCCATATTGTTGGTAACTGCTCCAGTTTTTTGTATAAACGAAGTCGGCTCCCTCCAAGGCTTTTTCCTGATCATGTAAAACACTAACTCCACTGGTAAATTCATCGGAAAGTTCATATCCTTCCGGGTGCGTTAGCAACAATTCACAATCCCATAAGCGAGCCCATTGCAGGAATGAATTAACCACTGCCTGTGGTAACGCCCTTGGATGAGGGGCCCAACTGACTACAACCTTAGGTTTTTTGGAAGTTTGATGTTCGGTCAAAGTCACTATGTCGGCCAGGGATTGAAGTGGGTGCAGGGTAGCACTTTCGAGGCTAATCACCGGGACCTGCGCATAAGCCACAAATTTGCTTAAAATTAATTCCTGATAATCTTTTTCACGGTCTTGCAATTCTGCGAATGTACGTATTCCAATAATATCACAGTACTGACTGATAACCGCGGCAGCTTCTCGCACATGTTCAGCAGTTCCTTTATTCATAACAGTGCCGTCCTGAAACTCCAGCTGCCAGCTATCCTGGTTCATGTTCATTACCATTACCTCCATTCCTAATTGGTAGGCAGCTCTTTGCGTACTTAACCTGGTTCTCAGACTGGGATTCATAAATATTAAACCCAGGGTTTTTCCCTGTCCTAAGTACCGTTCGGAATACGGATCCTTTTTGAACCTCAACGCCTGGGCTACCAGGCTTTTCAGGTCTGTCACATCTCTAATCGACAAGAAGTTCCTCATGTTTCAAGCTATTGGTTAGGCAATTAATAAATTGATCCACTTCATTTATTCCGATACAGAGTGGTGGCAGTAGTCGCAGCACCGAAGGATCACTGGAGGAACCAACGAAAACTTTTTCAGTAAAGAGCAGGTGATGACGTAATTTCTTAATGTTAAAGTCAAACTTCATCCCCAACATTAACCCCTGACCCCTAACTTCCACCAGCTGGTTTATTGCTTTTAACTTCTCACACAAAAGATTTCCCATCAACCGGGCATTCTCAATGAGTTTTTCATCCTCTATTACCTCCAATACCGCCAGAGCAGCACTACAGGCAAGGTGATTACCGCCGAATGTGGTGCCCAGCTGGCCATGTTTTGATTCAAAGGAGGGGCTAATTAGCAATCCACCAATTGGGAAGCCATTTCCCATACCCTTGGCCATGGTAATAAGGTCTGCTTCAATGCCGCTGTGCTGATGAGCAAAGAAAGCACCACTTCTTCCATAACCCGATTGAACTTCATCCAGGATCAGAACCACTTCATATTTATTACAAAGGTCTCTAAGCCCCATAAGGAACTCCCTGGATGGAGTGTTGATACCGGCAATTCCCTGAATTCCCTCAATAATAATTGCGCAGGTTTCATTTTTCATGAGCACTTCATCAACTCCATTCAGGTCTTCCAGCGAAAAAAATGATACATGATCGCAAGGATTTATGGCAGCCCGGATCCTGGGGTTGTCAGTCACTGCAACACTGGCTGCAGTTCGTCCGTGAAACCCGTTTCTAAATGAGATCACCCCTTTCTTTCCGGTAATAAATGATGCTAGTTTCAGGGCATTTTCGTTTGCTTCTGTTCCGGAGTTAACCAGGAACAACTGATAATCCGGATAACCACAAACGGAACCTAGCTTATCGGCTAACTCTTGCTGTAAAGGATTGATTATAGAGTTTGAATAGAAACCAAGCTGGCGCAGCTGATTTGAAACACGGGCTATATAATGTGGGTGACTGTGTCCAATAGAGATTACCGCATGCCCCCCGTAAAAATCCAGGTACTCTTCACCGTTGCTATCTGTAAACCGGCTACCAGAAGCGGTCACCGGTTCAATATCATAAATGGGGTATACATCGAATAGGTTCATTCTTCTTGGTTTTAAAATCCACTGGCCTTAAGCCGTAACCCGGTATCCTCGGCAAGTCCGAACATCAGGTTCATATTTTGAACAGCTTGTCCGGAAGCTCCTTTAATTAAGTTATCTAAAATGCTGGTGATCAGTAGCTTGCCGTCATGGTACTGAAGATAAAGAAAGCATTTGTTTGTGTTAATTACTTCCTTAAGACTTATCTCTGTGGTCGATAGCACAGTAAAAGGATGCTCATGGTAAAATTCGCCGTACAGCTTTTGTAATTGTTCCAGGCTTTCATCTACCCGGGTATACGCGGTACAAAATACTCCTTTAGTAAAATCTCCCCGGACCGGAATAAAATTTATACCGGGTAATTCTTCCTTGCTGGCCTGCTCCAGGCTTTGACGTATTTCAGCCAGATGCTGGTGCTCAAAAGCCTTATACACCGAAAGGTTATTTTGTCGCCATGAGAACTGTGTGGTGGATAATAAGCGGGCTCCAGCCCCGGTGGAACCGGTAATGGCATGAACATGAATTTCCTCGTTTATGAGTTGATGATGCGCCAGCGGTAGTAATGCCAATTGAATAGTGGTAGCAAAACAGCCTGGGTTCGCTGTTTTCTCAGCCTTCTTTATCTCCTCCCTGTTCAACTCTGGTAAACCATAGACAAAAGGGTTGCCGGTTTGAACTAATCTGAAATCATGGCTTAAATCAATAACCTTGGCTTTCATCGGCAAGCGATGGCTACTTAGGTAATCTTTACTCTTCCCATGGCCCATGCATAAAAAAAGCACATCGATCGATTCAGGGATTTTTTCTTGCGTAAAGGATAAATCAATATCTCCCTTTAAGTCCTTATGAACACTGGTCACTGGTAACCCTTTCTGAGAGTTACTGTGAACAAAATCAATTTGTGCCGCCGGATGATTAACCAACAGTCTCAGCAGTTCACCACCGGTGTACCCGGCTCCACCAATAATTCCTACTTTAATCATCACGATCCTGGTTAAGTGCTGAAAAAATTTTGTTCTGATTGGCCAGAATTTTGGTGAAACCCTTGACATCCTCACCGCTCCAACCGGTGTTCATCTCACCATATTGCCCAAACCTGGATGACATTAGGTCAAAATCCGAGGTGATACCCAACAACTCAAAACGGTATGGGAGTAATTTGATATGCACAGTGCCTGTGACATTCTTCTGGGTATCTTCAAGAAACACCTCTATGTTTCTCATCACAGGGTCCAGGAATTGGCCTTCATGCAGCAGCATTCCGTACCAGTTACCCAGTTGTTCTTTCCAGTACTGCTGCCACTTGGTCAGATTATGTTTTTCCAGCAGATGATGTGCCTTTATGATAACCAGTGCGCCAGCAGCTTCAAATCCCACCCGGCCCTTGATTCCAATAATAGTGTCACCTACATGGATATCCCTGCCAATCGCATAAGCGCTTGCAAGCATGTTTAAATGTTGAATTGTATCAACCGGGCTATCGAAAGTCTGCTGCTCAATGCCTACAGGCTCTCCGTTTTTGAAATGCAGATTAACCGTAGTTGGTGAATTCTTCTGAATTTGTGTTGGATAGGCCTCCTCCGGCAGTGCCTGATCAGAGGTAAGCGTTTCGTTGCCGCCTACACTGGTACCCCATAGCCCTTTATTGATGCTGTATTGCCCCTTGGTCCAATCCCAGTCAATTCCACGTAGTTGCAGGTAATCGATTTCCTGCTTGCGACTGAGCTGTTGATCTCTTATAGGAGTAATGATTGTCGCATCCGGGCACATGATTTCAAAAACCAGGTCAAATCGTACCTGGTCGTTTCCGGCACCGGTACTTCCATGGGCTATATACGAGGCGCCCAAATCCCGGGCATGGTCAGCGACTGCCATGGCCTGGAAAACCCTTTCCGCACTGACGGACAATGGGTAGGTATTGTTACGAAGCACATTGCCATAAATAAGATATTTGACGCACTTATTATAAAATACGGCAGTGGCCTCTTGTGTTTTGTGACTGGTAACTCCCAGGTTGTAGGCCCTTTTTTCAATTTCAGTCAACTCGGTTTTATTGAAACCTCCGGTATTGACCAATATGGAATGCACTTCCATTTCTTTTTCCTCAGCCAGATACTTCACGCAGTAGGAGGTGTCCAGTCCACCGCTAAATGCCAGTACAACTTTATTTTTCATTGTTGAATTTTTTTGGAGCATTTCGCTTTAAAAAGTTTTTAAATCTTTCCCACCGCTTGCCGTTCCCGTTGCCTTCTTTGGTTTTTTCAGGGTGATATAACATACCTGTACAAAGGCAATGACTTTTGTTGGTACGTTGAAGGATATCGTAATTCTGGCAACTCAAACATCCTTTCCAGAAGGATTCGTCAGTGGTCAATTCAGAAAAAGTAACAGGTTTGTATCCCAGTTCAGAGTTTATTTTCATTACCGCCAGACTGGTAGTGATGCCAAATATTTTGGCATTTGGAAACTTAAGCCTGGAAAGATCAAAAATTTTCTTTTTAATCTTTTTGGCTAGTCCTGTACGTCTGAAATCAGGGTGAACAATTAAGCCGGAGTTCGCAACATATTGCTCGTGACCCCAACTTTCTATATAACAAAACCCTGCCAATTGTTGGCCGCTCAGGGCAATAACCGCCTTTCCCTGTTTAATTTTTTCACTGAGATAATCCGGTGTTCGTTCTGCGATACCAGTACCACGCGCTTTGGCAGCTTCGGCCATCATGGTGCTGATTTGCTGAGTGTACTTTAAATGAGAATCGTCAGCTATGGATATAACTACATCCATAATTAGTTCTTTTGTAGTATTAAATTAGGTTGTCCCGAAGGAAGCTTAAACAAATGTATAGTTTGAAAGAACCAGGTACGTAGCCCGGTATAAGAAATCTAGACCCCCAAGGGCCTCCTGTTCCTACTTGCAACAGGGGTGCACGCGGGTGCGGCGTAGTTAAGAATTGCTAAAAATGTCTTCATTGCTGACATGGTTGGACAAATTTATAACAATTTGCTGGATAATTGCAAATACCTTCTTTAAAAGAATCTACAGCAGGTCTGCCCCAGCAGTCACAAGTTTTGTTTTTATGAAATTATTATTTATTTCATAGACTATGAGTTTCACCTGGATTAATGGCATTTACAAAAAAGATTCGGAAGCCAGCCTTCATATCAGTGACCTTGCTATTCAACGTGGTTATGGCGTTTTCGATTTTTTCAGGGTCAGGCAAAAAAGGCCCTTTCTAATCGGTCATTACCTGGACCGCTTTTTCAATTCCGCCGAAAGGTTAAACCTCACAGTTCCCATGAGTAAATCTTCACTTCTGGCAGTAATTCATGAGTTTATTGAAAAGAATGAGTTGACCGACTACGGAATTAAGATGATTCTTACCGGTGGATACTCGGATGATAGTTATACCCCTGCAAAGCCAAACCTGATCATAAGAGGTCACCAAATTACCCCACCTGCTCCTAAAAAATATCAACAGGGAATCCGCATAATGACCAACGAACATCAGCGTGGTACCCCCGAATGCAAATCCCTCGATTATCGTCAGGGAATAACTTTGCTGCCCCAACTCCAAAAGAAAGAACTGGACGATGTATTATATTACTTTGAGAATAAAATCACTGAGTTTCCCAGGAGCAACTTTTTCATGGTCGATCAAAAAAACCGGGTTATTACCCCGGCAAGACATATCCTTGAAGGAATAACCAGAAATGTTTTGATTACTGTGGCTGCCAATCATTATTCAGTTGAGGAGCGGGATATATTTTTAGACGAACTGCCAAACGCCAGGGAAGCATTTCTTACATCAACTACCAAATTGGTAATGCCTATTTGTGAAATTGATGGCAGTAAAGTAGGAAGTGGTGTACCCGGCCCAATAACCAAACACCTGTCCGCTTTGATGAATCAGCTTCCCTCTGACTACCATCTGTCCTGATATCCACGGAAAGTCAATTTTTAAGAACTAAAAACTAAAAACTAAAAACTCAAAACTAAAAAGTGAGTGTGCTGGTTCTACTGCTTTTACCTGTAGCTGTGAATGCTTTAAGTTTAACTGGTTTTTTGGCAGCCACCGGCCCCTGATATAGTATCGAGTTGCTATTAGGTTCACTTCCGTCTAAAGTATATCGTATTTGAAGCCCGGGAAAACCAACGTTTGCTTTCAGGTTGCCCTCTTCAATAACCGCACCGGGTAAAGGAACCCGGTAATTTACTCCGTTCCATAAATGATCCAAACGGGTAAGCTCCTTATGTGCCAGCTGATTGGCAAATATATTCCAGGCTAGCTCAAGACCTTCCAACCGCTGAGATCTCCTTGGCAAATTTGCCCATTCCGGATCTTTGGCCCATGCACGCTCTGCCAGTCCAATCATCTTGGGAAACAGATAATACTCCAGCATCTCCGGACCTTTTACCGTTTCACTCCATAACTGACCCTGTAAACCCAATATATTCATACGACCTTCTACAGTGAGCTTTTCATGATCCTCATATTGTTCCAGATCCAATGGGTTGCCCATTATATCGTGGGTGGCGGTTTGGGTTATAGCGAATGGAACCAGTTCGAATGGTTTTCTGGTATCTACCAAACCGGACCAGTAGAATCCCG
>BQJT01000006.1 GCA_021604845.1 Cyclobacteriaceae bacterium | reverse complement strand
GATTGAATGCTTTAATCACCCAGTCCCTCCAAGGCGAAAAATCCCGGTGCTTGTCGTCCAGATAACCATCGCTATCTGCATAGCGTGCCACGTCCATCCATTCCATAGCCATGCGCTCTCCATACGCGGGCGAAGCCAGCAACCGATCTACCAACGTTTCATATGCGTCCGGCGAATCATCAGCCATAAATGATTCGATGGCATCAACTGAGGGCGGTAAACCAGTCAGGTTAAAATACAGTCTACGGATCAGTGCTTCCTTATCTGCTCCCGGTGCCGGTAAATACCCGTTGTCTTCCAGTTTTTTTAACACAAAAAAGTCAATTTGGTTATTGGTCCACTGCGTTTGCTTTATTGCAGGTAATAGTGGCTTGTCAGGCCTGATAAACGACCAGTGAGGTTTGTATTCTGCACCCTGATCGATCCATTTGACTAACACTGCTCTCTCTTCATTGGTAAGAGTAAGATGAGACTCAGCAGGTGGCATCATCCATTCGGGGTCATCTGAGGTAATGCGGTCCACTAATTGGCTTTTAGAAGAATTTCCCGGTACTATAGCGATAGCACCGCTTTCCAATCTAGACATAGCGCTGATGGGCTGATCTAAACGCAAACCTGCCTGCAGACTCTCTTCATCCGGACCATGACAGGTAAAGCATTTGTCAGACAGAATTGGTTTTACCTGAAAATTGAAATCAATATGCTCCGGAAGATTTTTATAGGCTTGCCTAACATCCTGAGGTAATTCTTGCTTACAGCTGAGCACTAGTAGTAAACAAGCAATGTATGAAATGCCAATAAGTCTGCTCATCAATACATTCAGTTGCCTGGAAATGTGATAAATGAATATTAAGTCCCTTTGTACCGTAAACCGTTACCTGGAATGACTTTCCCCGGTAATTGTATATCAAAATACAAATTACAAATAACTAACGCCCTTTCTGAACTTTTGCAATTAATCAGGTAAAGCAAAACAATAGTACTTATCACCAGGTTTGGTGCCGGGTTTGCCCCCACCTCCGGCAGCGATCACTACATATTGCCGTCCATCAACTTCGTAAACCGCAGGGGTGGCATAGCCGCCAGCATCCATCTGAAACTCCCACAGGAGTTCGCCAGTATCTTTATCAAAAGCATGAAATCTTTCATCCATAGCTGCGCCAATAAACACCAATCCTCCCTTGGTAACAGCGGGACCTCCCATATTAAAAGTACCGGTTGCCGGATACCCACGGGCTTCAAGTTCCGGATAGGTTCCGAGAGGAACCTGCCAGGCGATTTCTCCATTATTTAAGTCTATTGATGTAAGCATGCCCCATGGCGGTTTATTGGCTGGGAACCCCTCATGGTCCTTGATCTCATTATGACCGGTTGCTACATAGGGCGAATAATTAGATAAAGAGAAATCAGTCATGGTAGAATCGATAGTAGTATCGTGCCCCTCATCCCATAGATAGGCCACTATAGCCTCCTTTTCTGCTTCTGACAGGTTGTTAAAACTTGGCATAATACCCCTGCCGGAATTCATGGTCTCAATTATATAGGACCTGGGGACTTTCGGAACCCGGTCCTTCAACTCGGTAAGAGATGGGGTACCGCTACCTTGAAAGTGACACCAGCTACATAAGGTCCCGTAAAGATCTCTACCGAACCGATGTTGGGATAGGTTACTGGCTGGTTTCGACGGCACCATGGAGATCCATTCAAGTTCGTTACTGGAATTCACCACCAAATTATTAGTTTCCGGATCAAATGCAGCACCACCCCAATCAGTTCCTCCGTTAAATTGTGGCAGCATCACCGACGCCTGCTCACCCGGCGGCATAAAAATTTCGCCTAATCGCATATCCTTAATTTGCTCCCTGACATGATTGGCAGCCTCTTCACTAATATCGGTGACGTCATCCATGGTAAACGATTGTCCGGCATATCTTAAGGAGGCTGGTGGAAAAGGTTGCGTAGGCCAGCTTTCCTCACCTGGAATCTCAGATGCAGGCACTGGTTTTTCTTCTACGGGATATAAAGGTTCCCCGGTATCGCGATCAAGCACGAATAAATGACCCATCTTAGTAGCCTGGGCTACCGCATCGATTTCTTCTGCCCCTCTTTTTATGGTTACTAAATTTGGAGCACATGGGATGTCATAATCCCAAAGATCATGGTGTACTACCTGATAATGCCAGATTCTCTCCCCGGTTGCCGCATCCAAAGCAAGAATGCTGTTCCCAAATAAATTCTGGCCAAGCCGATCACCACCCCAGTGGTCATAGGCAGGCGAGCCAGTACCGCAAAAAACCATACCTCTTTCAATGTCAAGCGTGAGCCCGCCCCAGGAATTGGCACCGCCGGTCTTCTTCCAGGAATCTTCCGGCCAGGTTTCATAACCAAATTCACCTGGGTGCGGGATGGTATGAAATATCCATTTAATCTCCCCGGTATGCACGTCAAATGCCCTAATATGACCAGGGGCCGATGGTCTAGGCCCTTCGCCTAATGCAGAACCAAGAATCAGCAAATCCTGGTAAATCACGCCGGGAGTAGTGGCGGTGACCAACAATTCGTTTACATCCCTGCCCAGTCCTAACTTAAGGTCGACCTTTCCCGATTTACCAAAAGTATCAACCAGAGATCCGTTATCCGCATTTACACAATACAAATAATGTGATGCCACATAAAATATCCTACGATCGTTTCCATCGGTCCAATAGGACACACCGCGATTAACCCCATGTCCACCCCGCTGATAACTAGGGTCGAATTTCCAGAATTCAGTCCCTGTAGTAGCATTCAGCGCAACCAGTTTAAACTTCTGCGTAGTCAGGTACATGGTATCACCGATAATTATGGGATTGCACTGGATAGTGGAAGGTGGACTTTCACTCATATCACCGGTTTCATAAACCCAGGCTGGCTTTAGCTGTCCAACATTTTGCTTATCAATCTGGTCCAGGCTGGAATACTTGGTACCGTGAGCATCCCCACTATAATATTCCCAGGTATTATTCGTATCCTCTCGCTGATTACAAAATTGCAACAGGGGTATAATCAAAAAAATACTAAGGTGCTTGTATTGCCAAAATACTTCCAGAGACATGCCAGGAGGACTCATTTAAAAAAAACAAAGCAACTGGGGCTTGGAAAATCTAGGGTTGAAATATGCTTGTCAATCCGGCCATCAGTACCAAGTTTCAATAATACTATTTGATCGGTTTTTTCGTTGCCTGCAACCAAAAACTTCCCGGAAGGCGTGATGTTAAAATCTCTTACCCATCCAAGTGGCTCTCCAAAATTCTGCACCAGCTTCAGTTCTCCGTTTTTTGCGATTTCAAAAACTGAAATATTATCTGCCCCCCGATTCGAACTGTAGACATATTTACCTTCTGGGTGGATCCGTACCGCGGCCGGATAACTTTCTCCCTCAAAATCTGCCGGAAGTGTGCTGATTGTCGAAAGCACTTTGAAACTTCCGTTTTTATAATCGATGGTAGTAATGGTTGAATTCAGCTCGTTTAATACGTATATCCATCGATTATTTTCATGAAAATCAAGATGCCTTGGGCCAGATCCTGGCGGGAGCGCTATACTTGGTTGACTTTCATATCTTTGTAACCTTCCGCTATTATCAACTTCATGTATCATTACTTTGTCTGTACCGAGGTCTGCAGTAAGCGCGAACTTATTGTCCCTGGTAGTATTGATATAATGGGCATGGGGGCTAGTTTGACGTGTCGGATTGATACTACTTCCTTCGAATTGCTGGAAGTACCAGTTTTCACCAATTGATCCGTCAGGTTTCAATGCATACTGCGTAATACTTCCGCTGGTGTAATTTGCACTGTAAAGGCTTTCTCCTTTTCCACCAACTGAGATATAACAAGGATTGATCCCTTTACTGGACACCTCGCTAATCATCTGTAAATCATCATTTTGAATTCTAAATGCTCGAAGGGTATTTTCATCTTCCCCCTGAGAATCAGTACTTACGGCATAAAGAATATCACCCCATACGGTGATATAACCAGGCCGTTTACCGGCTTTCAATTGGTCCACCAGGGTCAGCGTCCCTTGTTGTTCATCGAGGGCACAAAGTGCCAGGGACTCCACTGTCTCCCCGTTGGTGGTTCCCACAAAAAATTTCGTACTCTGAGCATTCATCGGGGTATAAAAAATTAAACTAAGAATCGGGGCAACCCCGCAGATTAATTTTAAATTGAAATAATCACTTCGCATTGAATGATTTAGCTTTAGCCTTGCATATGTTCTATTCAAATACCAACTGGCCAAAAAACTGGGGCAGATGAAAATTAGGTCTTGGGAAGTCAATTGGGGACCAGGTAAGCCAATGGGGGTGTGAGGTATCATCCGCACATTTGTACAAATTGGCTTTCCACCGGGTTCCAGACCCCGGCGTTTCAAGGCTATAGTATTTGTCAAGTACCTGGAATGGAATAGAGTATTCCAGGTACCAGGTGGTCTTTTCCTGAATCTCATCCGGGATCATGCGTGGTAGAGAGTGGGCTACTTTCATTTTAGCGATATCTTCATTCGATATAGAAACTCTGGTAGAACTCCGGTCTTCATGATCCTGGTGGTGAAAAAGCATGGTGCCGCCACAATTCATCTCCAAATTAAAATACTCATTAGCTCCCAGATTGTCCGGAATAAAGAAGAATTCCACACAACTATCTTTAAACACCGGCCCCTGGTGGTTTTCAGCGACAGCCCTGATAAATTGATCCTCTACTTTCCAGATCAGGTATACATTGTGGCTGTCATAAGCAATTTTGGCCTGCACTTTTGGAAAATGATTGGGCTTCTCACCCATATGGTAGTTTAGAGTTAGTGCCTCGACCTTCTTCCATACCGGTTTATCCCAATCTGCATCGATGTTAACCGGTTCATTTACCCTGGCTACTGTATATTGCCCTTCCTTTTTTTGGGAGAATCCATGATGTATAATCATCAGCATTAAAATTATTAGAACGGAATTTTTCATAGTGTATAAAACATCCAGCCTTAGGTACCTGTCAGATACTTGGCCGGGTTAGATAATTATATATCGTTTTAATTTAGTTAATTGTGAAACAAGAACCTTTAATAAGCACTAAATAATCTATTTCTTTAGGATTTTCTTGGATATCTTGAACGACATAATCAGGTCTTAACTATTAACAAAATATGAAGTCTTTTCTGCTAAGTTTTTGCTCGCTTTTCATCATTGGAACCGCGGCAACAGGGCAATCTACCAACAATGAAAACAGCGTTACCTCAGAATCCTATAATCAATTAATCCCCACAAAGCCCGAAAAAATACGGGAGACAGGAAGCCCGATGAATATTATCCTCATGATTGGAGATGGGATGGGCCTTACACAGATCTCTTCCGCTTTTTATTTCAAAAACTCCATACCTCACTACGCACGATTTAATGATGTCGGATTGATAAGGACTTCTTCAACTGCAAAAATTACTGATTCCGCTGCGGGAGCAACCGCTTTTGCTTCCGGCCAAAAGACTTACAACGGTGCCATAGGGGTTGACCCGGATACCATCTCAATCCCGACAATTGTGGAAATTCTATCCAGGCAACAATGGAAAACCGGACTGATTTCCACCTCTTCAATAACCCACGCCACTCCGGCATGCTTTTATTCTCACGTTAAATCAAGGGGCATGCAAGAAGCAATAGCTGCTCAATTAACCACTTCGGAAGTCGATTTTATAGCGGGAGGAGGTTTTGGTTTTTTTGCAGATACCAGCAGGTCAGACGGCCAGGACTATTTGATGGAGTTAGAAAAAAACGGATTTCAACTCAACACAAAAAAGTTAAAGAAAAGAATTGACGCTGATAAGAAACATGCATTTCTTCTGGGGCATAATGCAATGCCCACAATACTACAAGGTCGAGGTGACTTCCTTCCGGAAGCTACAGCACTGGCTATAGACTACCTTGACAAGGGTAGTGAGCACTTCTTCCTGATGGTGGAGGGCAGCATGATTGATTGGGGAGGGCATGGAAATGATACCGACTTTCTGGTGTCGGAAATGATTGATTTTGATGATGCCATTGGGGTTGCGCTGGACTTTGCCCAGAAGGATGGAAATACGCTGGTGATTGTGACCGCAGATCACGAAACTGGCGGCTTCACCTTATCGAGCGGAGATAATTACAACCAGATCAAAGGGACTTTCTCTACCGGTGGCCATTCTACTACCTTGCTGCCGGCGGTGGCTTTTGGGCCCGGGTCAGAGCTGTTTAGAGGTATTTATGAAAACACAGAAATATTTCATAATATGTTGAAGGCTATTAATACTAAAAAAACCAATTAAACCTCCCAATACCACGGATATGCGTATACATTTGATCATACTGCTTTTGATGACCTCCCAGGCTTTTTCACAAAACCGGGAAATCACTTTTCCTGATGTTCCGGGATATAAAACTTTAGTATGTGATTTTCATCAACACACTGTATTCTCTGATGGCAGCGTATGGCCTGATATTCGAGTTCAGGAAGCGGTACTGGATGGGTTGGATGCGATATCTCTTACCGAGCACATAGAGTATCAACCTCATAAAAGTGATATACCACACCCGGATCGAAACAGGTCATTTGAAGTGGCTAAGGAATGGGCTGAAAGTCGCGACAAGGATCTTATTATCGTCCATGGCACTGAAATCACCCGGTCAATGCCTCCCGGGCATGGCAATGCAATTTTCATCCAGGATGTGAATAAAATTATTCTCGATGACCCGATCGAGGCTTATCGGGAGGCAAACGCCCAGGGAGCATTTGTTTTCTGGAATCATCCTCACTGGCCGGCACAAAAACCAGATGGAATTGCAGAGCTAACTGACATGCATCGACAACTTATATCAGAAGGTTTGTTACACGGGATTGAAGTGGTCAACGAAGGAACCTATTCAGATGAAGCCCTGACCATCGCACAGGAGAATAATCTGACTATCATGGGAACTTCAGATATCCACGGGCTGGTAGATTGGTTATTCGACATACCGGGCGGAGGCCACAGACCAGTTACCCTGGTTTTTGCTTCGGAAAGAAATGAAGCATCCATTAAGGAAGCATTGATTGAAAAACGAACGGTAGCCTGGTTTAAGAATAACCTGATTGGAAATGAAAGGGAACTGGTCCCGCTGTTAAACAGTTGTTTGACCGCAGAAAGCGCCTCCTACCTGGAAAAAACCAGTGTGGCGGTGGCGAAAATTAGTAATAAGTCAGACGCGACCATGATGCTTTTAAATGAATCCGATTATACCTTTCATCAAAACGGGCACCTACTGGAAATCCCTGCGCATGAATCAGTTGAACTACAGGTAAAGACATTTGAGGAAAAAGAATCTTTTCAATTAACTTTTCAAGTGCTCAATGCAATAACCGCTCCTGGAGTCCATCCGAAAATTACCCTTACTTTTGAGTCAGAATAAGTTACTAAATCTAAGAACTACCAATATGTCAAACAGAAGAAAATTTGTAAAGAACACAGTCATAGGTGGTATTGGTATTAGCCTTTTACCCACAGCCAAATCGTATTCCAGAATTATGGGATCCAACGACCGGATAAATGTTGCGGTTATGGGAACAAACAGCCGGGGACATGCACTGACTCAGGTATTTATTGAGTCGGATAATGTACTGGTAACTCAGATATGCGATGTTGACTCCCTGGTGATTGATAAAACGGTAGCTATGGCAAATGAAGCTCAGGGAAGCAAACCAAAAGGGGAAACGGACATAAGAAAAGTACTGGCCTCCAAAGATGTAGACCTGCTGGTGGTAGCCGCACCAGATCACTGGCACGCACCAGCCACACTAATGGCATTACAGGCAGGCAAGCATGTCTATGTTGAAAAGCCTTGCGGACACAATGCCCGGGAGGGAGAAATGCTTATCGATGCTCAGAAAAAGTATGGCAAAATTGTTCAAATGGGCAACCAGCAAAGATCGGGAGTTTTTGCTCATACTGCTCTTAAAGATATCCAGCAGGGGGTTATTGGGGTACCTTATCACGCCCGGTGCTGGTACTCGAACAAGAGGCAATCGATTGGCCATGGAAAGCCTGTTGATATTCCAGCTAACCTTGACTACGAACTGTGGCAAGGCCCGGCACCTCGAGAAGATTATCGGGATAATATAATTCATTATAACTGGCACTGGTTTAAGAACTGGGGTACTGGCGAAATCTGCAATAATGGAACCCATGCGCTGGATATAGCCCGCTGGTTGCTGGGAGTGGATTATCCAACCAGAGTTACTTCTGCCGGTGGCCGTTACCATGTTGATGATGACTGGGAATTTCCGGACACCCAGAATACTGCCTTCGAATTTGGTGAAAACAAATCCATTTCCTGGGAATCCCTAAGTCGCAACGGTATGCCATTGTTTGGGCAAATGACAGGAACCCTGATCCAGGGAACCAAGGGCAATATGCTGGTAAACACTAATGGATATAGGTTATTCGACGAATCAGGAAAACCAATCAAGGAATTACTCAGTGATTCAGAGCTTGATACTGCGGACCTGGTGGGCATAAATAAGCTTTCCCATCACCACGTTTCGAATACCCTGAACGCTATCAGAAAGGGAGAAACACTAAACTCACCAATAACTGAAGGGCATAAAAGTGTACTCATGTGTCATCTGGGGAATATCGCGCAGCAGGTGGGGAGAAGTTTGAACACCGACCCTGTCAATGGACATATCTTAGATGATGACGATGCCATGGCCCTTTGGGGTAGAACCTATGCAAAGGGGTGGGAACCTGTGGTGTAGCGATTTGTTGATTTGGTGATTTAGTGATTGGGTGATTTGCTGATTGGGTGAATTAGTGATTTGCTGATTGGGTGAATTAGTGATTGGGTGATTTGCTGAATGAGTGATTTGGTGATTTGCTGATTTGCTGAATGAGTGATTTGGTGATTTGGTGATTTGGTGATTGAGCATCTATCACTCATAACTCCTGAAACCCTCGTTTTCCTGCTTCAAACGCTTCCAGAACTTCTTTCCTGGCTTCATCGGAGGGGAAACTTCCGTATTGGTCCAGCCAGTCAATTGCATTTTCTAAATACTTAACAAAATACCTGGCATCATCGGCAGATCTGACAGGAGCTCCGTTCATCTCAATGTAAACGGGACTGGTATGAGCAAATGCAACCTCAGGTCTTAAGGTACCAAAATAACGGTTCAGCATGGTAGGGCCGGCGCCTTGATTGCGTCTCTGCGACATACTTAATCCCTTCCTTTTATCTACCTGGCTTAGTTGATAGGCCCTGGCGGTAATCCAGGTGCTTTCGGTTGGTTCGAAAGAAATCTCCAAAGACTGGTAATTTTCGTTATGGTCCAGAGATATCTCTGCCAATAGTTCTCCATTTGCAATAATCTCCAACCGGTCCAATGGCATCTGGCTCCAAACCTCTGCTGAAATCTGATAGACATCACCTGCACTGGCGTTGAATATTGAGCCTGGGCCGGCTTTATTTACCTTGAATGAAAGAAATGGTGAGTTACTGACAAAAGTACGGCCCTGGTTCAAAGCTTCAATCCAATTTTGATAGTTGAAATTCTTCGTTACTTGTGCATAAGTCCTGTTTGCACCCACGGTTACAAAATTTCCCATTTTATCAGTGCCAGCAGTTACCGGGATCCGAAAGCCACAATTCAACAAGCGGTACCAGAGTTTGAGACCTGAATTCATAGGAAGTTCCGGCACCACATCCGAAACAAAGATCGGTTCATGAAATGGGTCAATAGTACAAAGCAGCTCTACAGCATCGATTTTTTTTAGCACTACTGCCAGCGGACCTTCTAATCCGGGCCAGGCGGCAAAATGAGCCCAGGAAACATGGCCACCCTGATTGTGCACCTGATCCATGGCATCAATATTCAGCGGGTACTGATGCTGACGCTGCTCCTTAGCAGGTTCTATCAAGCTGGTTAAATTGAGCAAATTTACATGCCCCAGCCGATCCTCACGATATTCCTGATTGTAGTAAATAAGATGCATGGAATCTGCAGTTGGCTCCACCGAGCCCCGGAACTTTTGATGATCCAGGGTGAAATCCGAAATCAGCAGATTACAGACATTCAAATCCTCCGCCTGTATCTGCAACAGGGCTGATTCTGTATTGATATGGTGAACATGCACATCTCCGGTGTACCAACCCTCATCCGGCAACTGCTTAAAAGCCTTCTCCAGTTGGATTTCAACATTACCCTTTCTGCTTGAAAGCAATAAAGTGTCCCGGTATATTCGATAATGAAAGCCTTTAACAACTTCGATACTTACGGAATCGTGAATTTCAGGAAGCATAATTGATCCACTTACATAAGCAAATCGTCGTCCATCGTCAAGTATTACATCTGTTTCAACCGGCTCCTGGTCCTGTGAAGTGGTCATTGGGAAGTTTGCCTGATGGCCAATCGGCGCCAGGTAATCGCCATTCATATCCACCAGTCGTAATCTGGCGGCGGTGGGCCGCTGGAATTCGTCCAGAATTAATATGCTGACCTGATCTGAAGTAGTTTCTCCCGGGATGGAACAGCCCGCAGATACCATCTGCAAAACAGGTATCAAACAAAAAATAACCCAATCTTTGAACTGCATAAATTGTTGTGATAATTACCCATGAGATTTGCGATTGTAGATTCGTAAAATCAATTCAACGGCCTTTCTTGCTTCCTTTCCATCAATCGAAAAGGGGGTCCCAGAGTCTATTGCCTGAAGGAATGCGGCAATATTCAGGGTATGATTTTCATAGGGTATGGCTCCGGGGTCAGAAACCCCTCCTCCTCCATGAATACCTCCATATTTTTCTCTAATAACTTCGTCCTCCGCTTTTGCTTCTCTGAACTCCCAAACCTTAAAGCTGTCTTCTTCCTGTACTACTGTACCGTTGGTACCGGTAATTTGTAAACGTCTGAACTGACCGGGAAAAGAAGCGGTAGTACCGAAAATCGACCCTAAAGCCTGATTTTCGAAGCGTAAAACAGCCACCGCAGTGTCTTCTGTCTCAATATCATGACCAAGATGATCAATGAGTCCTGAGACCTCCTTTACCGGACCCATCAACGCCAGCAAATAATCCACCATATGAATCGATTGATTCATCAAAGCACCCCCGCCGTCCAGTTTCCAGGTACCATGCCAGCTATCGCGATAATATTCATCATCCCTCCACCAGGGCACCTGGATACCGGCATAGGAAATTTTCCCAAACCGGCCTTCTTGAATGGCCTGTTTAACCACTTCAAAGCTGTCATCATACCGAAATGGAAATATGCCGCCAAGGTATGTTCCCGCTTTTTCGTGAGCTGCAATCATCTGGTCAATTCGCTCCAAACTGATTTCCAGGGGTTTTTCACAAATTACATGTTTTCCCAACTCTGCCGCATACACGGTCGGTTCCATATGAAAACCGCTGGGTGTGGCCACTGCAACGATATTAATTTCTCTATTTTCGATAAGCTGCCGGTAGTCTTCGAAGGCGGTTGCCTGATACTTATCGGCTAATTCACGTGCACGTCCGGACCCACCATCACAAAACCCCATTACCGCGGCCTCGTCGATATCCTGAATGGCCCTGGCGTGAAAATCAGCAATCAGTCCTGCACCTACAATTCCGAATTTCCATTTTGCCATTAATTAATTCAATTTAGTTGAGTAACTCCAGCACCGCAAAGTAGCTGGTTAGCAGACCAAACAATAGTACGCAAACGATACCAAAATTCATTTTCCATGAGGCCCGGTGACTATGCATCAGGGACTTTTTATTGATCAGATATAGAATCGGAACAGTTACTGCTGGCAATATGAATGCCTGGAAAGCCTGGGAAAAGATCATCATGGCAGGGGGCCGTTGATCAATAAATTGCAACCCAAGACCAAAAAACAACCCTCCAATCCCCAGTATCCGGAACAATGGAGATTTTATATCTCGTGGACGTGCAGAATAATCCGCTATCAGCCAGGGAGCGATTAACACAATTGGGAAGACGGTTGATAAAGCCGCCCCGGTAATGCCGGCAATTAATATAAAAGCTGAAATTTTTCCTCCAATCGGTTCAAACAGTTGAATTAACTCCAGCGTATCATTTACATGCAACCCCATAACATGAAGCGTGCCAGCGGCAACCGCCATTATTATGGCGCTTAAAAACAGCATCATGGTGGCGGACACCATTGCATCCTTCTTTTCATTAGCTAAATTATCTATAGTCCATCCCTTTTCAGCAACCACAATACTGCGCACTATAAAGACAGCTGCTGAACAAGTAGTACCCACCATAGCAGCAATTAGTCCCAGCACCCCTGGTTGATCCGGTATTCGGGGAATCATTCCTGCCAGTATTTCCTTCATATCAGGACTTACAGAAAAGAACACATATAAGAAACAGAATGCCATCAACAATACCAGTACCGTCAGCATCTTTTCGAATATTTTATATTGCCCGTACCACAGGAGACAGGTGAGCAGCACTATAAGCACCAGGGTAATTATTAGGGTGCTAATTATGGCGCCCCCGGTTAACATGCGAATTGCTTCTTGCAACAAGTCCGCCACGATACCCATGATTCCCATGAGTGCCAGCAACTCACCTATTATCAGCGCAATCATTATGTAGATAGCCAGACTCTTCCCAAATACAGGTATCCGTGTTTTAATATTGAACAATGCCGTTTTACCAGATACCAGGGTGACCTGACCATAGGCAACCATCAGTAGATAAGTGAAAATACAAGAGAGCAGCAAGGTCCAGAAAAGAGACATACCGTAATCTGCTCCGGCTTTGGCCATGGTGATGATACTACCGGTACCGATATTGTAAGCAATAAGGAAAAGCCCGGGACCTACAGCACTCAATAAGAGTGCAATCTTCTTCAATCCTTTATTCATCGGCGCTTTTCAACCAGGACAGGAAATCAACTGGTCCACCCAGCTCTTGTTTGGATTCGAAATTGATAATATTCATAGCTTATTTCAATGAACACAAAATACATCAAATCTCTAAAGGATAAAAATCTTCAGATAGGTGAGACCAATAAAATGGAGGATTATGCCCTTGAATGAAGATAATGACAAGTCAGGGATTAAAACTAGGTGATGAAATTAATTATTAATCCCTTCCCTGTCAATAATGAATTCTCCGGGTGTGTGCAAGCAGAATCACACGCAACTAATTGCTAGGTGATACTTTAACAAATGTATCGATAAGAGTTAGATACATCAAAAGCTAATATCAAAAATATTTACGGTACTGTGATAATTCAGGTTAGTGTCCTAGTTTTTATTTGTTAAAGGCAAATATCAGGTGCAACCTGGTTTTGCTTTTAACACCACGCTTTGTCCTGCCATTTTTACCTGCTTTGGTTACTCCCCGGATAAACGAATCTGTATGGTCCCGGTACCATCTTTAAAAAGATACGCCGGATACCTGAACTCTATTCGTTTCAGATGATCTATCTGCCTGTCCAATTCAAGTGGTGCGGGATCCAGGCTGATTACCGAAGCAGTAAGTTCAGGATGTGTGAGATTGCTTAATTCAACTTGTTTACCTTCCTGTTTAAGAATTACTCCTCCCTTCACTAATTCTACCTCAGCCTGGGTAAGCATTTGCCAGGTGATCATTTGAGTGCTGTCGTTTATTTCTAACTGGTCTTCAATTACCAGCGATCTTTTTCCATCCTTTTTAAATTTTCGGGTGGCTTTATCCATTAAAGCACCAAATGCCGGAGTCATATCGAATGTTGCTTCCGGGCTGTCGCCAGTCTGGAAGTCCACCAAATTTACCAACCCATCAACCTGGTGTAAAGCTCCATTTACGGTGATGGTACTGTGTCCGTAATTATTTTTGGTCAGCAACGTCCATCGTTCACAATCCTGGCACCGTCCCCAAAGATTAAACCCCGTCTGCTCCAGTGCATGGTAGGATTGATTACCCGGATCGATTGCCCACCTGATCCCATCAAGTTCAAAAATAAATGAGCCACCATCCATGTTGCCATGATTTACCGTTCCTCTTCCTCCTTTACCCCCGAAATAGTACTGATTAGGATCGTCCTGACCTCCATTAAAAATTACTATGGGGTTTGCTCCCTCCCCTTTCCAGGCAGTGGGAGCTAATTGTTCTCCCTGCTCTTTATATTGTGCCAGCCATACTAAGCCGGCTCCTGATAAACGACCTAACTTACCCATGTCTGCCGGATTGCGCAAAAAACGGTCCTTTTCAAAGTAAAGTTTATTTCCGGTTTTTTTAGCGAACCATGCCAGGGTAATATCTCCATTTTCACTGCGTTTGTCACCACAATCTGCGAAGTTGTAATACCATCCGGTGGGAGCGTTACACAATACCCGAAACACCGCACTCTCCTGAAACGAAGGGTATTCCCCCATACCAAAGTCAGTGCCAAAGGCACTTTCCAGCATTGCAATGGTAATTACCGAAAAACTGGTTCCGTAACTCCAGTAGGTGGACCCTTCCGGGTAAACCCCGTCCGGGCCGTATTCCACCAGGGAATGGGGTAAACCGTCCAGAGCCCGATGTATGGTTTTAGCGGCTAACTCCGGGTTGACTTCAGCGATGGCGATTGAAGCAGCAATCATACCTCCGTTACAGACCTGATTCCAATTATTCGTTCCATACGACCAACCAGGTCTTCCTTCCCCTGACCAACTAGGCATAATGCCTTTCTCTATCAGTGCCTGAAGGGCAGTTTCCCTGGTGGCCACCGGTAGGTCCGAGGCCGTCCAATCAAGAGCAATTGCCACACCCATAGCCATTTCCGCTACATCAAGATAGTGCGAGGGGTTCCAGTCGGTAAAAGAACAAACTGCCAGCACTTCATTATTAATTCTCTCCAGTAGCTCGGGAGATTTCTCGATGCGGTATACCAAACCAAGCATATTCATTCGCCTCAGAAACTCTCTTGAAGTTCCTAATAACCTTCGGCCCACAACGTTTCGCTCCAGCAGCGGCTGCCCGGTTATTTCATTGGCATTTAACTTCACCGCCTGGTACATATTCTGTACAACCGGATCGGATTTCAGTTTCCTCTTCAACACCTTTTCCGTGGAAGGATTTAAAACAAGTCTCGGGCTCGATTTCCTTAAATGCTTTTTAAGGTAGGCAGTTGTTATTGGATTCTCTAGTTTGGGGGGTGCATCATGGTCCTGTCCATGAACTGATCCGTTAGAAAGTAGAATACAAAACGCAAATGTAAAAACCAGTAGTTTGGGCATACTCTTTTGATTAAATCAGTATTATATAGTTATCGGAATGGCGATTTACCGCTGAATATACAAAAAATCAAATAATACATTTGTCAACCTCCACAGCATAAAAAAGCTCAGGATCAGTCAATGGTTTCATCTTTGAACATTCTTCTATATTATTGCATGGTTCGTCAACATGGATGGATCAATTTCAAACCCTCAAAAATAAATACGCATGTTTAAAGAGTTCAAGGAATTTGCAATTAAAGGCAGCGTAATTGATATGGCGGTTGGCTTTATCATAGGTGCTGCCTCAGGTAAGGTGGTTACTTCCATGGTCAACGACATTATAATGCCTCCGCTGGGTTATTTTCTGGGTAAGGTCAAATTTTCGGATTTAAAAGCCACTATTCTGCATGAAAAATTAGGTCAGGATGGCGAGGTGATCCAACCTGAAATCGTGATAAGTTACGGAAACTTTCTACAGGTTACCGTGGATTTTCTTATAATGGCGGTTGTTCTTTTTTTGGTGGTTAAGCTTTTCAATATGCTGAAGCGCAGAGCGGAAGATGAAAAAGTAACTTCCGTACCCACTCCCCGGGACATTGAGTTACTGGCAAAGATAAATGACTCCCTGGCTCAAATTAATGAGAACACCAAACCCGGGAATTAGCTCCAATTATTGTCCCACACAAAAGGATCCGGTCCGGACCTTAAGAAAACTGCGTTTTCATGGCAAGAAAATAGCGGTTTCAGGATTCTGACTTCCTCAGTCGCTCTATGCAATTCATTAATGACCTGGCTGTGTGATAGTTAACTTTCCAGATTCCTCCTTTCGCGCTTTGCATACTTTCATGGCTTTTATCACTACCCTCCACTAGTACCCCCCCGTATTGAGGGTCGAGTAGATAGGTTTTTATGTACTCCCACTGAAGCAGGAATTCATCATGATAACCCTGTGGATCATCCGGGTATAACTCGGACATTATAAGCAAGGTGTTCATGGCCTCAACTTGTGACCACCAGGCTTTGGACTCATCAATAATGGTCATTCCTTCAGTTCCCGGCAGATAGTACCCCCGGTCATAAACCCCACCCACTTCATTATCCCACCCGTAGTCGAGCACATGGTCTACCATTGCCTTTCCCCTGGCAATAGTTTCCTGGTCATGCTCTATCCCAAGTACTTCTGAGGCTTCCATCATGAGGTAAGCCGTTTCGATATCATGCCCGAATGAAACATGGTCGATAGCATAATTGGCTTCTCTTTGCTCTGGCAACGAATCACGGTAAACTACAGGAGTCCAATCCTGATTGAAGAACAGGTTCATATAATTCTTTTCACCAGCGATTTTATCCCTGATAATAACTAACATCTCCTGAAGCCGGGCACCAACTGTATCATTGGGCCATACCTGATATAATTCCGCAAAGGCCTCCAGTAGATGAATGCTGCTATTCTGGTCCTTTGGAGGTACCCCTGCCAGGCCTGACTGAAGCGGTTCACCCGACCTTGTCATAAACTGAAAGTACCCGCCAAATTCCGGGTCATAACTGTGCCCATCCAACCAACGGAACGCCTGTTTCACAAAATCAAGAGCCTGTGGGTCATTGGTTAATTTGACATAGGCTGACAGCCCATAAATCCCAAACGCATTCCCATAGGCAGTTTTATGACCATCCCATTGGCCATTTTCAATTAGATTTCCCTGCTTATCTACCAGACTGTGAAATCCCCCAAACTGCTTATCCCACATAATATTTTGCAAAAAAGTAACGCCATGAGCCGCATAATCCTCAAAACCCCTGTCCGGATACATTTGTTCTAGTTTTGAACAGGTCCAGACATGTCTTGCCTGCGAAACAATAAATTTATTTTGAGGGCCATCCTCTTCCCACATATAGTTAAAATCACTTAGATAGCCTCCATCAACAGAGTCTATTACCCGTGGATACCAAAGCTGAATCAGGTCTCTCTTCAGTACAGATTCTATTTGATCGGCTAAAGGAATTACCTCAGGTACGGGTTTTTGCGGGCTGCTGCAGCCAGAAACCCAGAAAGCCACAGATATTAAATAAATTTGTAGAGAATTTCCGGTTTGAAACGATGTCATAAGTACTAAAGTATAGAAGAATGAGTTACAAACCCCAATATTTAAAAATATTGGTATTTTACCTATTAGTTTATCCTATTTGGTGTTATGGTGAAATTTTTAATAACTTTCGTGATTGAAAAAAAATAATATTGCTTAGATATGAAGACCCGCAGAAAATTTCTAAAAGAAAGTTCATACCTGGCTGCAGGAAGTTTAATACTTCCGGTGGCATGCACAGACAAAAAACAGGAGACCGCTCAAACCATATCTGAAGAAGTGGTTGAGTCCATGCCCATGAATAAATCGATAGGGGTACAAGTCTATTCTGTAAGAGATGCTCTTAAGGAGGATTTCAGTGGGTCTATCAAAAGACTGGCGGATATCGGGTTCGAATATATTGAAGGGTATGGACTTGGTACCGACGGAAAGATTCTAGATATGGATCCTGGAGAATACCGCCGCATGGTTACTGACACCGGTCTTGAAATTGCATCTACTCACTGTTCCTACTTCCAGGCAGAAGACTCCCAAAAAGTATTGGATGCAGCGGCAGCGGCAGGAATTGGTCAGGTTATAATAGCCCATTTAAGTGAAGCCGACAGGGATTACCATAAGGTTGCGGAAAACCTGAACAAGGTTGGCGAAATATTTAAGCAAGCCGGGGTGGTATTTGGCTACCATAACCATGCCTTTGAGTTTGAAAATTACCAGGAAAGTACCGGTTTGGAGGTCATGCTTAATGAAACACAATCTGACCTGGTCAAATTTCAGTTGGATTTATACTGGGCAGTTAAAGGTGGCACCGATCCGGTATCCTTTATCGAGAAGTACCCTGGCAGGTTCTGTTCATTCCATATTAAAGATGCCGCTGAAGATTTGGAACAAACCACTGTAGGCACTGGAATTGTTCCATTTGAAGGTGTTTTTAATATCAAGGGTAAGTCCGGTGCAACTCACTTTTTTGTAGAAGACGAGCGAACAGACAATCCTTTTGGTAATGTTGAAGCAGCGTTTAATTATTTAAATCAAGCGGCATTCGTTTGACTTAAATAATTGTTGAATTAACGTTCACCCCAAATAAGCGCTGCGGCACCTGATATGGCAGCGTTTTTAGCAGTCATCCCTGAGGGCAATATTTTCACCTTGCCCTTGTACATTTGAAGCAGGTGCTGGTCCATGTATTTCTGAGTAGGGTCAAAAATCCACTTACCACAGTTGGCCAGTCCGCCGGCCAAAAAATAAGCCTCTGGTTGGGAAAACAAAGTAAAATTCGCCAAAGCCTTGCCGAGGATCTTTCCAGTATATTCAAATGCCATTAAGGCAATGGGATCATTTTGTTCGGCCGCCTCAGTTATTTCTTCACCGTGAAGGTCATTAAACGCAACACCCCGGAACCTGCTTTCATGGGGATACTTGCTTATTAAATGCATAATGGTCCTCTTCAGACCGGTTGCTGATACATAAGCCTCGAGTCCGCCGCGTACGCCGAGGCCATCTACCCTGCCATCTTCCGGCATCATGGCAAAATGTCCGAATTCTCCCGCGAACCCGTCAAATCCATATACAATATTTCCGTTAGCAACAATGCCACTGCCTAACCCGGTGCCAAGAGTAATCACAATAAAATCTTTCATGCCCTTGGCGTTACCAAATTGCATTTCTCCCAAAGCCGCAGCATTTGCATCATTAGTGACCTTCATTGCAACGTCCATCCGCTGCTTTAACTTGTCAAGCAGGGGCACAATTCCTTTCCAATAAAGGTTCGGCGCGTATTCTATGGTACCCCGGGTATTAGATGCATTTGGGGCTCCAATTCCTATACCCAGTAAATTAACCGGGGTTGAACATTGTTCAATCAATTCGTGTACACACTGGATGGTTTTATCTAAAAAGTCTTCCAGGTCCGGGTACTCCCTGGTACGGAAATTCATATCCAGCAGACACGCCCCTGATTGGTTTACCAGGCCAAGTTTGGTTTTGGTCCCTCCTATATCAATGCCTGCTACTAGGTCCATTTCTATTCTTTATTTTAGCCCTGTAACATAGGATAAATTTAGCAATTAGGCAAAATCCATGCACTACCCTGAACAAACAAAAAACCCCGCTGATTTCGCGGGGTTCACTAAATTTTTGTCACAATGGCTTACATTAGTTCCGAGATAAATTTGAACAACTCACTTTTGTAACTCTTAAACCCCTCTTTGAAACTATTAATTTTATCATCAATTATATCGTGCTTAACCCGGTAAGACTCATCGCTAGCTCCTTCGCCAACAATTACCCGGTTAAGGTATTTTTCGTGTTTCCGTACGGCTTTGGCAAACTCATCCAATAGTTCTCCCTGGTAGTAGGTAATTAGGTTCTGTAAATGCCCGATAGTCTTTTTGCCCTTATAGGTGGTGACTTTATGAGCATTCGAGTCGAGAAGTTTTTGAAAGAAATCGAGTTCAAGTTTCCAAAGGTCCACTTCAGAAACCCATTGTTTACTGGTTTTGTGCAGGTCCATCAATCCTTCCCGGAGCAGAAACTCAGTGGTAGTGGCTTTTAAGTTCTCCATAGTGTGAATGGGTTTGTTCTACAAAATATGACATAAAAAAAGGTATTGAAACTTTTCAATACCTTGATATCTCTAACTTGGATGCAGCGCTATTTTCGTTTTAACCGGGTTGTATACTATTCTTACACTTTTAAATTTTACTAAAGGCATAGACCCGATCCAAACTTGAAATGTGTTCATTAATTTAAAAAAAAAATGCCATTTTCCAAGTAATTGCCATTCAAAAAATAGTCTGAAGTTGAAAGAAAATATACAGAGTAACTCTAATTACTATAGAGCCTGATCATTTGATCCATTTCAAAAGAATAAACCCTGATATAAGCCTGATGTAAAAAAAATCCGCGTGACATAACATTTCACTTTTAACACAATAAAAACACCGATCCAAAATGCAGAAAGATATTTGTACTACCCTGGCAGATTGGTTTTATTCATTGCTGATGTAATATTCACCAGCAAAAAAATGCTGCTTCAGATAGTCTTCGTGGGATAAACGTGGATAACTATGTGCAAAAATAGTGTATAACTTAAAAGAAGAATGCTTTGTACTTTAATAAGTACCCTATACATTTGGTATTACCAAGGGAGAGATAAAAGGCCGGTTGAAATACCGGATGTGTTTAGGGTAGACCTCGAATTTGATCAGTTGCCTACGGGTACTGTGAAATGAAAAGTAAAGCACTTGCACATTAGACTTAGCGGTACGAATTCTTCGGAATTGGTATCAACAAGAAAGCCAGAATAACTGTAACTTGGAATTCTGAAGGATCTACGGAGTTTTCAGGATTAAGCGGGAATAGTTTCGAAAGAAGGTGTTCCCGCTTTTGTATTTAGGAGTTGTGCAATTCTTACTAAATTGCCCCGGTATATTAACCCAAAGTCTGTATGAATTTAAAAGTAGGTGATAAAGCCCCGGATTTTGAAGTCTTAAATGAATCCGGAGCAACCGTGAAGCTCTCCGATTTTAGAGGGAAGAAACTCGTACTCTTCTTTTATCCCAGAGACAACACTCCAACGTGTACCCTGGAAGCATGTAATCTTAGAGATAACTACCAAAGTTTTAAAGACCAGGGGTATGAAGTGCTGGGGATAAGTAGTGACAACCCGAAATCGCATCAGAAGTTTATAGACAAACACCAGTTGCCATTTTCTCTGTTAGCCGATACCGAAAAAAAGGTCCATGAATCGTACGGGACCTGGATTGAAAAATCAATGTATGGCAGGAACTATATGGGTACCGCGCGTGTCACTTTTGTGATCGATGAGCATGGGATAATTGAAGATATTATCCAAAAAGTAAAAGCTAAAATCCACACTAATCAGATACTTGGCTGATTGTTAGCGTCTAGTTATATTTTTAAAAACTAACACTAATCACCAAAAACTTAAAACTTCAACTGTGGAATATGTTTTTAGCCCGGGTTGTTTACTGCACGATACGGGAAATCATCCTGAGTGTATAGCGCGTTTGCGCGAATTTGAAAGCTTGCCTAAGATTGAAATAGTTCCGGGAGATGAATTTCTGTCGTTGGTACACACATCGAATTATATTGACCGTGTCAAATCAGCAAGCGAACAAGCCCTTCCCCTGGATGCAGATACAATTACCAGTCCAGGTAGTTTTGAAGCCGCTTGCACTGCTGTGGGAGCCAGTGTCATCGCTGCAGAAACCGGGGGTTTTGCACTTGTCAGACCTCCCGGACACCATGCCTATGCCAACAGAGCTTCCGGATTTTGCCTGTTTAACAATGTGGCCATTGCTACCCGCCATTTAACCAGCCAGGGGAAAAAGGTATTAATACTTGATATCGACGGCCACCAGGGTGATGGTACCTGTGACATCTTTTACAATGACCCACGGGTATTATTTTGTTCATTGCACCAGTATCCAGCGTTCCCCGGTACCGGTTGGCTTGACCAGGTGGGCACTGCAGAGGGAACTGGATTTACCATCAATATTCCAATGCCGGCAGGGTCTGCAGATGATGTTTTCTGGCAATCTTTAGATTTTGTTTTGCCCATTGCCAAAACCTTTAATCCGGATGTCGTGGCAGTATCAGCAGGATTTGACGCACATCGGTTAGATCCATTGCTGCAATTGAAGCTAAGTCTTAACTGTTACTACCAATGTGGAGCCTGGCTTCGGGAAAACTTCAACCAGGTTTTTGCAGTACTAGAGGGTGGTTATAACTTATCCATACTCCCTAAAGCCATCAAGCAATTCCATGCTGGATATAACAAACTACCTGCACCATACGCTGACGAGAACACCAAGTCAGATCCTGATACCCTGGATTCTTATAATTACAACCTTAGCCAGCTACGTCAAATAGCCAAACAATACTGGCCTGCATAGCACTCTTTTTTGAACAATTAGCATTATATAGGTATTTTAGGATAAGTAAACCTATCTGAAGCTTTGATTCATTGGCAGTTGTCAAGTATCCTGTTGGTAGCTATGCTATCTTTTTACCTGATCCTGATTGCATACATGGTATTTTCATTACTTAGAGAAAATCGCGATCCGGAAATTACCCTGGCCTGGGTGCTGGTGCTGATATTGATACCTGGTGCCGGGTTGATACTCTATTTAAACTTTGGAAGAAACTTCAGAAAAGTAAAAATCTTTTCAAGGAAAGGACTCACAGATCTGGTCAGAATTGAAGAAATCAGTCAAAATCAAATCACAGATCTCTCAGGAATCATTACCGATGGCTCTGGGTCTTATATAAAGTCTAACATTATAAAGTTGTTACTTAACAACAGCAAAGCGCTATTGACTGCCAAAAATAAACTGGAGATATTACAAGATGGTAAAGCTACCTTCAGTTCAATCCTCAATGCACTGGATAATGCAAAACACCATATACATATGGAATACTATGTTTACGAGGATGACCATATTGGGAACAGGATAAAAGATGCTCTGATTAAAAAAGCACAACAGGGACTGGAAGTACGCCTGATAATAGATGCGATTGGCAGCTGGAGTCTGAGCAAAAGATTCCTGCGTGAACTAAAAAATAATGGAGTTGAGGTCGGGGTTTTCATGCCGGTACGTTTTCCATTGGTAGCGAATAAGATTAACTACCGGAACCATAGAAAAATAGTCGTAGCTGATGGCACCTGTGGGTTTGTCGGTGGGCTGAATATTGCAGACAGGTATATAGATGGAACTCCGGAATTGGGTGTTTGGAGAGATACCCACCTAAAGATTGAGGGCGATGCAGTCCGATCTTTACAGACGGTGTTTATCACGGACTGGTATTTTGTCACCAAAGATTACTTACGGGGCAATTGCTATTTTCCACCACATAATATAAATAATCAGCTACTGGTTCAGATAACCTCAAGTGGTCCGGATTCGGATTGGTCCAATATCATGCAGGCATATTTTACTGCCATTACTACCGCCGAAAAAAATATTTACATTTCGACCCCGTATTTTATGCCCAATGAAAGTATCCTTACCGCTCTGAAGACTGCTGCACTTAGCGGGGTGGATGTGAAGCTGATCCTGCCTGGTCACTCGGATGTGAGAACTACCTGGTATGGGTCAATCAGCTATACCGAGGAATTACTTAGGGCCGGGGTTCATGTATATCTCTATAAAAAGGGCTTTAACCATGGCAAGATCATGATGGTGGATGGCGTTTTTACCTCCATAGGAACAGCCAACATGGATGGGAGAAGCTTCAACAAAAACTTTGAAGTAAATGCGCTTATTTATGACAAGGAAAAAGCGGAAGAGATCAAAGAAAATTTCCTTCAGGATATCGCGGATAGTGAAAAAATACACCTTCAGGAGTTTTTGATCAGACCCCGGAAACAAAAAATAAAAGAGTCCCTGTGTCGGGTCCTTGGTCCTCTATATTGAATCTACTATTCGGTTCTTTGGGGGATCTGTCGGTTATCAGATTTATTCAGGCAACATTAATTTAAGATATCTTCGAACTACTTTTATTGAACCTTCATAGATTTGGTGATAATATTCTATAGGATTGGCAATAACAGTTCCTTTTCATTCACAAAACGGTCGGATTACTAATGTTTTTCTTTCTTTCTAAAACAGTCCCCTATTTGTTCATGCCACTGACATTGATCATACTTGCATTATTTACTTCAATTCTTCTCAAGAATGAAAAATTGAAGTATCGATTGCGCATTCTGGCATTGGTTTCACTAGTGTTTTTCAGCAACCGGTTCCTTGTCAATCAGATCATGAAATTCTGGGAGGTTTCCGCTACTCCAATGGAGCAGCTTACCACCACAAAAAGAGTGGGAATTGTGTTAACAGGGATTATCAAAAAAGAAAAACTACCACACGACAGGGTATATTTTGCGGAAGGAGCAGACAGGGTCACTCACGCCATTCAATTATACAAAGCTGGCAAAATACAAAAAGTGATAATCAGTGGAAGCACTGGCTCTTTCAGCAAATCTGAAATAAAGGAAGCACGTCAAATAGAGGAAGTGCTGCTAATGTGCAATGTTCCGCAAGAAGATCTTATCATTGAAGATCAATCCAGAAATACCCGAGAAAGTGCAGTGGCAGTGGCCCGGATTATTAATGATCAGTTAAAGGGTTCCAAATTCCTGCTGATTACTTCAGCATTCCATATGCGCAGGTCAATTGGTTGCTTCAGCAAAGCAGGGGTCGAGGTGGAAGCTTTTAGTACCGATTTCAAAACTGGTGACTACCCGCCAAGGTTTACCACCTACGTGGTACCGGATCCTGGTGCCTTAAATACCTGGCATGTGCTATTTCGAGAACTAATTGGGATGGCAGCTTACAAGTTTATGGGATATATATAGTGTGAGTGTGAGTGTGAGTATGGAGTGTGCGGTGTGAGTGTGAGTGTGAGTATGGAGTGTGCGGTGTGGAGTGTGCGGTGTGAGTGTTATGGAGTGTGCGGTGTGGAGTGCGGAGTGCGGAGTAACCTCCAACTTGAGCAGTGGTACTTTTTAAATCATCGACGCGTAAACCCGGGCACTAGCTAAACTTCCAGTAGCCGTCTAACCGCAGGGCTTATCCTGTTCAGGGTCTCTGGTTTAATATATCGCTTTTGATCCACTTGCTGCGGTTGGTGCCGTCGGCAGAAGTAGCTGTGAATGGCACGGCGCGGGTTATCCGTTTGATTAACGGTTCCCCCGTGCCAGGTGTGAGAGTTAAATACTGCCACCGTACCAGCGGGTGCTTCCAGTAGTATCTCTTCCCGATGCGGGGCATATGGATCTTCCAGTACATCTTGAGGTAGTACCCCCATCACTTGAGAGCCTGGCACTAACCGGGTAGCGCCGTTCTCTTTTGAAAAATCATCCAGTAGCCAAATGGAATTACAAACCTGGTATTCACCAGGTAAAACAGCCTCATGCCAATCTACATGCAACTTTTGCAACCCATAACCTTTGAGTGAAGCCCTGTAGTTCAATGCTGAAAGTTTGAACTCAGCCCCCAGTACGTGTGCTATAGTAGCTAATAACCGCGGGTGGGTATAGAATTTATCGAATATGGCTCCCTTGTTCACCAAATCAGCTAAACGATCAACGCCGAGTTCTTTGGGATGGCGAATGTGCTTCGAATCCAACAGCTCAGAACCAGCGAATTCAGCTTCTGAATCCATCAGCCTTTGTAAATGGCTTCTAATATCATTAAGCTCCGATGGAGATAGTAATTGCCCAAGGATAAGATACCCATTTTGATCCAGGAATTGCTTTTCCTGTGGATTTAGGACATTTTCATTAACTCCCAATTCCTTTAACACCTCCAATCACTGCTTTGCCTCACTCCAATGCGGCCTGCTAATCCCGTTTAAATCCCACATCACCTGGCCACCTTTCACAGTCAGTTCACACTCCAGCTTTTTAGTGCCGTCCATACGAAATCCCGCTACATCAATAAAGCCAAATTCCCCTTCCAGCAACTCCAGCAGCACCAGGTCTGCCTCTGCACCTACCGTAAGGTGACCCAAATCGGTACGTTTGATTATTTGCGCAGGATTCCAGGTGGATCGTTCGATTACTTCCTCAAGCGTCAGGCCCATATTCAGGAATTTCGACATCACATTCAACTGGTCCTTCATGCCACCATTCATACTGCCAATATGCAGGTCCGTACTAATAGAGTTGGGTTTAAGGCCTTGTTCGATCGCCGGTATACCCTGGGTAAATTCAAAACTTCCTCCACCATGTCCGACATCAAATATAATTCCTCGCTGCTGGGCACGTAAAGCAAAAGCATTGAGGTTACCACTATCATCTACAACATGCCCTCTTCCCCTGGTAGCGCCATAGCAATGGGTTAGTATATCGCCTGGCCGAAGTTTCTCCATTAGCAGGGTTTCCAGAGAAAGCACTGGTTCTGAGGTTCCAAAGTCTACCATTACCGGCACATCCGCCAGGTCCCCGGCTTTTACTGCGTTTTCTACAGGCATCCATTCAGGTCCGATATAATGAGCTACTTTTACCCCTACTATTTCCGGATATTTTTTAACTGCCATCGCTGCTAATTTGGGATCCATGTCCGCCAGGTTCTGTTCTACCGCGCCTCCCTTCATTCCCGAGCCAACAATGTTTACAAATGCAAGCACCCGGGTCTTGGATTTATCGATAATATTTTCCTTAAAAGTTCCAAAGTTACGCCAGCCTGCACAGCCCTGATCGACAACCGTGGTTACCCCTGCACGAAAAGTAAATCCATCCGGCGCCAAACTGTTCCAGCCGTTGCTGTACATGGCATCTTTCTGAGTACCTGCAAAATTGTGAGTATGCAGGTCAATCAAACCCGGTGCAATATATAGACCTTCTGCATCTATAACCTTCTGGGCGCGATTGCCATTAATATTTTTAGCCACCTGATGTATCTTACCATCGCTGATTGCCACATCCATAGCTTCGGATACTCCATTTTTAGGGTCGATAAGCAGACCATTTTTAATAAGGAGGTCTATTTCCTGGGCTGTGATGTTGTTTAGAAATGCAAATACCATTATCAGGAGAAGGGCCGTTAACTTGTTCATACTTTCATTTATTTAAGAGTCAAATATTGGAGTGAAAGCACTTCGCCGCCGTCTCAAACAACAACATGAAGTGCCGCCAAGAAAGATACATAGCTCAACTGATTATGCCAAAAAAGACCAGGAATTTGAACATCCCGGATAATCGTTTTCAATATTGCTATATTGATTTAGGCAATGGTTTTGATAACCGGTATATTTTTCAAATTCAAATCGATTTAATATTCATCATATGAAACGAGGTCAATTTTTAAAAACAGCACTAGCATTTCCAATCTTATCCACCACCAAACTGGAAGGAAGCAATCTATTAAGGTTTATTCAAAAGAGATCCAGGTCATTTGAGATGACCCCTGATATGAAAGATGCGTATGAGGTGGCATTAAGTATTCTGAAGCCCTCAAAAAGTCAACTGGAGCACGGCCTTGAATTACATAAAAACTCTCTGGTATTTGATACCTATAGCTTTCAGCCTTACGCGGCAATCGACGGTAAATTGATGGCCGAGACTATTGGTGAAAATGCCTCCGTACTTGAGATACACGACCTGAAAGAAGATATGATGATGACCCGTTTTGTGGAAAGCGAACGGGAAAGAATTGAGTATGAAAATGCGTGGAAAGCTTCCGGAGTAACTTGTATTTTTCAAAATGCCGGAGAAGAAGGAAATGCTATAAATAAGCTAATCAAGAGGCTTGCTCATTATACCTATACCACGGACATGATGGGTGATTTTGTAACCAAGGCAGTATTGCCAGAGGATATTGTCCGGGCTAAAAATGAAGACCGAAGGGTGTTATATTTTAGTGGAAACGGAGTACCCTTGCCTCAGGAATGGGTGTCAGAAGAAGAGGAACTGAGATATATCCGGGTCTTTTTTCAGCTTGGAATCCGAATGATGCACCTTACCTATAACCGTCGTAATAAAATTGGTGATGGATGTGCCGAAACATCAAATGCAGGCTTGAGTGAATTTGGTAAGGCTGTGGTGAAAAGAATGAATAAGGTTGGAGTAATTGTAGATATCGCGCATTCTGGTTGGCGAACAAGTCTTGAAGCCGCCCGTATTTCTGAGCGGCCGGTAGTGGCGAGTCATAGTACTTCAGCCTCAATCAAAGAGCATATCAGGTCAAAACCGGATGAAGTGATTAAGGCTGTTGCTGATTCCGGTGGATACATAGGTATATGCTGCATCCCAAGATTTCTAGGTGGAACCGGAGATATTTCGGCAATGATGAAGCATATTGATTTTGTGGCGAAAAAGTTTGGGTTTGACTATGTAGGTATAGGCACTGATAAAGGGTACAGCTCAAAGTATGCAGAGGAGGAGGGTAACCTGGTAAATGCATACCCAAAAAGCAGGACACGTTTTGAGGGGTTGTGGCCGGAAGACCCTTTTGTTACCAGCCCTGAAATGATACAAAGTATGGCATGGACAAATTGGCCTTTATTTACTGTTGGACTGGTTATGATGGGGTACTCAGATTATGACATTCAAAAAATTCTTGGGGGTAACGCGCTTCGAGTTGCCAATGCAGTGCTGTCTTGATCATCCTGTTATTGCACTTACTATTACAAAAACTTGATATAACACCAAAAAGAAGCGAACTTAATTTGGCTTAATCACACGATTACAGGTATAAAAAATAACAGACTTTGAACAAGGTTATCAAATGATTACAAGAAGAAAGCTTATAAAAGGGTTGTCCTCTGTTCCATTTCTAAGTGGACTGACAACTACCGGATTACTTGCAAACAGTACCACTACGGCAATAGGAGCGCAAGGCAGAGATCTATTTAAAGAACTTGGCCTGCAAACGTTTATCAACTGTGCTGGTCCCTTTACATCCATGACCGGTTGTTTAATGCCGGAAGAGGTTCTGGAGAGTATTAAGGTAGCCGGGCGTCAATATGTGGATCTTGATACGGTACAAGACCGGGTAGGTGAAAGGATTGCCCAACTGTTAGACTGTGAAGCCGCAGTGGTATCTTCCGGATGTTTTGGTGCAATGACAATTGCTGCCGCAGGAGCTATCTCTGGCATGGATACAAAAATCGTTGATCAACTTCCCGATACCACTGGGCTAAAAAATGAAGTAATTCTCCAGGAATCGCATATGGGAGGTTATGTCCGGGCAGTTACCAACGTAGGTGCAAAACTAGTCTTGGTAAAAAGCAAGAAAGACCTAAAAAAAGCGGTCAACGAGAAAACATCTATGATGTGGTTTTTAAACAAGTTTAATAATAAAGGAGAGATCAATGACCTGGAATGGGTTGAATTGGGTAAAAAATACAAGATCCCAACATTAAACGATTGCGCCTCTGATATTCCACCGGTTGACAACCTGTTTAAGTACACCAGGATGGGGTTTGATATGGTAACTTTTTCCGGAGGGAAAGGTTTAAGGGGTCCTCAAAGCGCCGGATTACTTATAGGTAAAAAGAAATATATCGAAGCCGCCAAACTGCATACCCCTCCTAGAACCAATGTTGGCAGGGCCATGAAAGTAAATAAAGAAGAAATACTTGGAATGCTGGTGGCTCTGGAGATTTACCTTGCCAGGGATCACCAAAAGGATTGGAAAATGTGGGAAGAACAAATTGATCACATTCGAGCGGCCATCGATACTGTGGAGGGAGTCACTACCGAAGTTTATCTACCTGAAATTGCCAATGAAGTGCCTACCTTGCGTGTAACCTGGGAACAGGAGAAAGTAAAAGCAACCTATGCGGAAATACGTGAGCGTTTAAGAGTGGGCCACCCTTCTATTAATATTTGGCCCCACGATGAAGACATACAAATTACCACCTGGATGATGGTGCCTGGTCAGGAACGAATCGTGGCCACCCGAGTAAAAGAATTACTGGAGCAAGCTTCCTGAATGGTATAATTAAGTGCCTCCAGGTGATTGAAATTTTTAAATGATTTACCGTTTAATCTTTGGCAAATTCTTTCACTACAGGCAACATAATCCTACTCGGTTGCTTACCACCATGGAAAACTGACTGCTGTGCCACCCGTATATTGGAACTTGCTCCCAGGTCCTCCCCGGTATTGGGATTACGATCGAATTGTGGAAAATTACTGGAAGTAATATCTACCCGGATTCGGTGACCCGGCAGAAAAACGTTGGCTGTACCGGTCATTTCAATTTCATAAACATAAGTCTGGTTCGGCGTCAGTAGCTTCATCTGGTCCAGCCCGTCCCTGAATCGGGCCCTCAGAATACCCTCTGAAATAGGCATGGCATAGCCATCAGGATAAACATCGACCAGTTTAATCATCCAATCCGTGTCTGGCCCGTCGGTGGCAGCATGTAATTGCATGGTAACCGGACCAGCGATGGTCAACGGTTCATCCAGATAGTCACTGGTATAGACCAGCACATCCTCCCTTCTTTCAAGTGGCCTTTGATCCCTGGGACCGGATAAAGTTGGGGTACCACAGCAATTATTCCCGCCAATAGTTGGTACTGGATTTTGCGGGTCATAACTGTAGGTGTCTTTACCACCTTTGCCCGGTTTTTCAAAATTTAAGGTGCCATCTCCCCTAACCGATTGTGCAGATAGATTGCTGCTAAGATATAAGTTTCGGTATTCTGTCCCGGGTACCGGCCAATCGTCTTCATCACGCCACTGGTTAATACCCATGTAAAATAATTTAACCGGTTTCTCGTCATCCAGGTGGTTTTCAATTCCTTTCAGATGTCGATCGTAGAACATTAATTGTCTTTCAAAATAGTCCAATTGAGCATCAGCGGTAAAATCAACTCCTCCGAATGATTGGGAAGAGCCGTGCCCCCAAGGACCTATGATCATTCTGGCTCCATTTCGTGCTTCAGCAGTAGCACCATGGTTTCGCATTCCCACATATCCATTAATGGTGCCCATAACAAAAATATCAAACCACCCGCCCATGGTATGCGCAGGCACTTTAATTTTGTCGAATCGTTCCTCGTCACTAATTTCTTTCCAGTAATCGTCATAACTTTGATGTGTAATCCAGTCCCGGTAATGCTGCACCGGATGCCCTGCACTTTGTAAATCACCATCCTTTAAAGGTAAATGCATTAATACATTCTCATATCTCATATTCTCTGGCATGAAATCAGCAGTATGCCAATATTGAGGAAGCATGATCCGGTTGGGCATACGGACCGCACCCCATCCATAATTAAAACTCAGTCGAAAAGCGCCTCCCATACCCCACCAATTTGAGTAAATATTAGTTGATGCAAGGATGGGAAATATGGCTACTAAATGAGGAGGCTGCTGACTGGCTGCTGCCCATTGGTTGTGGCCAAGATAACTCCCACCCTGAGTGGCGATTTTCCCGTTGGACCAGGGTTGGCTTGCCGCCCATTCGATGGTCTCATAGCCATCCTTGGCTTCATCCCGGAATGGCTCCCATACCCCCTGGCTTTCATATCTTCCACGTACATCCTGCAATACTACCGCATATCCATGTTGAGCAAACTTCACCATGGTTTGATGCATTCCAGGCCTCTGCACCCCGTAAGGAGTGCGAACCACTATTGTGGGGTACTTTCCTTCTGTAACAGGTAAATAAACATCGGCATATAATAAAACGCCGTCTTTCATTGGCACTTCCTGGTGCCGCAAAATCCGGATATCGTTTTGTACCTGGGCATACCCAACCGTTTCAATAAATATGAGAAATCCAATAACAAGAAATAGACAGTTTATATTGATTTGAGCGTATTTTATCACTCTTTTGCTATTGACAGAACTAATTAGATAGTTGGGCATTGTTTTTTTTATTAATGTTTCCATCAAAGTGGGTCTAACATTTACTGACTCAAGTTCATAAATCTTCATATTGCTTCTGGTTCCTGCAATTGCTGTCGAACCACTCTTACCTGATTTTCCGTTACTCCACCCTCGTCATTGTTGAAGTTGGACCTGATAAAAGTCAATATCAATGCAATTTCTTTATCGGATAAATAGTCAAAAGGAGGCATTGAGCCAAGAAACGTTTCTCCTTTCACGGTAATCTGCCCCTCAAGTCCATTAACTATAATCTCTATTAGTTTGCGCCTATCACCTACCACCCATTCTGATTCGTCCAATGGGGGAAACCGAACACCATCGCCTTTTCCATCCTTCATATGACAAGCTGCACAATGCTGCGTGTACAAGCGTCCACCAGCCTCAAGTATCATCGGCCTTAAGTTGTCCTGAACTTCGTCGGGAGTCTTAATGTTTGGCATTTGCTTTCTTTTCTCCATTCCAGCCAGTTGCTCTGGTCCAAATCCACTTTTATCGCCCTTGAACATTATGCGCCAAATCTTTCCATACTCACTCTCGCTAATGTACAGAGACCCATCGGGGCCCTCGGCAATTCCCATGGGCCGATACCCTGCCTCGCTGGTAGTAACTATGGTATCTACTTTGGAAAAACCATCTGCAAATACTTCCCAGGGGCCGGATGGGTGACCATCTTTGAAAGGAACAAACCCAATAAAATATCCGGCTTGCGGGTATGGGTCCCGAATAGTAGATCCATGAAACGCAATAAATGCCCCTTTTTTGTATCGCTCAGGAAATTGATCGCCCTGATAAAAATGAATATCGTTTGGCGCCCAGTGGCCGGGAAATCCTATCAAGGGCTGCAAGTACTCATCGCCGTTACCCTGCTTTTTACCATCCCCTCCGTATTCCGGGTTTAACAATTTTTTTTCCTGCATCTGGTCGTAGTAGTAATAGGGCCACCCGGCGTCAGAACCTTCTGTCACCTTCAGAAACTCTTCTGACGGAAGCATGGCGCTTTGCCAGGGTGAATACAGTTCAGGCCACATTCTATGCATGTTGTCCCGCCCATGCTGCAGGGCATACAATTCGTTCACATCCGGATTCCATTCCATCCCTACAATACTTCTAATTCCGGTAGCATATCGATAACCATCTTTTTGAAGCTGTCCAGGTTTATTGGCATCAAATTGCCATATTCCTCCATGCCATTCCAACTCCGGGCAAGGGTCCTGCCCCGGAGCTCCCGGTCTGCGATTCTCTTCCTGGCAAACATCTCCCGGGGCACCGAACGGAACGTAAACATGTCCCTGGTTGTCAAAGGTGATGGGCTTGGCAATGTGCTCATAACCGTGCTCCGCATTCTCATAGTCGTCGATAACTATTTCCTCATACTCCTCATCAGGAATCAACTGGCCAGGAAGCAGTTTCTGCCGGATAACCCTGCCGGCGGTACTGAAATATAAGTAGCCCTGATAGATTCGCATTGCGGTACCATAGGCACCCTTTTGACCATAGTTACCGAACAATTGAATAGTATCGGCTTTACCATCACCATCCGAATCGCGCAATGCGACATTCTCTCCCGTCGGACTCGGATATCGTAGTTTAACATATATGTCTCCATTGTCATTTACTGCCAGGTGCCGGGCCGACCCGGTACTATCCGCTACTATCAGTGCCTCAAAATCACCAGGCAGATACAACCCACCATTATCAGGTAACCCGGGTGGCAGTTCCTTTTTATTACAACTTACTATCGCCATCAAAAGGACGCATATTACTGTCTTCAACTTTAAGCTCATAATAGGGGTTTTATCTCCGATTGAATTTAGAAAAATTCGAGTGATAATGAAATTACATTTCGAATAAGCAGGTGATGCCGGATCAAGACTGGGTTATTGATCTTTTTTAACTATCTTATTCTCGATTGAATTCAGTTATCGAACCACTTCAGTGCACCAGCTTCTGAGGATCCCGAACACATAGAAACACCATGAAGGCAAAAAACACACGTCTGGACCGTAGAAAATTTCTGGAAAAAGCCACCGTATTTGGAGGTGCGGCCCTGGCCAACCCGGATCAAGTACTTTCTGATAATACTCCGGTCTCAGTACCTAGAAAACCTAAGTCCAAATACCTAAAGTATAAAGATAAACTTGATCTGTGCTTTAGCGCGGTGCTGCAGGATGTAATGGATGGCATGGGTCTTCGGTTGCAGTGCATGGACCCGAATATCAGTCCTTTGGATCCTGGGATGAAAATGTGGGGAGAGGCAATTACAATTTACGTGGAAGCGGTGGCCGAAATCCCGGAGCATCCATTTCAGAAAGAAATGCAGCTCCTGGACAGCGCCAATGAGGGACATGTGTTAATTGCCCAGTGTAATACCCGGGAAATATCGGCTTTCTGGGGTGGACTGCTCTCGAATGCGGCTGTTGGCCGAAAAATGTCCGGCGTCATAATCGATGGTGGTGCCCGTGATTACAATGAGATCATGGAATTGGGTTTTCCAACTTTCTGCCGGGGGTTGTCTCCTTACGATTCACTGGGACGAATGGATGGTAAAGAATACGATGTACCAGTGGAATGCGGGGGCATCAGAGTGGCCCCGGGTGATCTGGTTTTTGCAGATGTTGACGGAATAGTCGTAGTACCCCAGAATAAAGTGGAAGTGGTTATTGAAAAAGCGTGGGAAAAAATACAAAGTGAAAGCAAAGTTCGTGAAGAGCTGCGCTCCGGTGCCGGAGTGGAAGCTACCTTCAAAAAGTACGGAGTCCTGTAAATTCGTTTAAATGAATCGAAAACAAACATCCGATCGGCGTAAATTCTTAAAAACCACCGGATTAGCAGCGCTAACTACCGGATTGGGATCGTGTGCCACTTCTGAGGCGCGAGTAAAATCGACTAAACGCATTATGGTGGCAAAATTCTTTGATGAGACCAACACCTTTATTCCGGAGAACTTCACCCTGGAAATGGCCAAAAAAAGAGCGGTTTTTGGTGATGATGTGTTGAATATGAAAGGCATGGTGCATGGTGTTCCCGGATCTTCAGTAGATGGTTTCATGGATGTGATGAAGATGTTTGATGTTACCCTGATAGGTTCAATTTCTGTTAACGGTGATTATCGGTTGATCACAGAAGAAGTATTTGACTTTGTCACCGGACATATGCTGCAAACCCTTGATCAACATGAGGTGGACGGTGTCTACCTCAGTTTACATGGTGCAGGTGTTACGGAGGGACATGATGATCTTGAAGGAGATACGCTGGAACTGATCCGGGAAAAAGTCGGACCTGATATTCCCATCGTCTATACTTTGGATTTACACAGTACACTGACCGATAAGATGGCCAAAAATGCCAATGCCGTAAGTATCTACCGCACCTATCCCCATATTGATGCTTATGATGTAGGCTATGAGGTTGGTGCAATCCTTATGGGTACACTGCTAGGGAATATGAACCCGGTTATCAGCGTAAAACACATTCCGTTGCTTATCGGTCCACCACTTAATGTGGTCACAGCAGACATGCCCATACGCCAGGTTTATGATCGTGCCAGAGAAATGCAACGCACTATTCCGGGGGTATTGACCTGCTGCCCTGCACAAGGATTTATGCAGCAGGATGTTCCCGGAGGGGGTGCAGGAGTAATGGTTACCACCGATGGAGATCCGGAGCTTGGTCAAAGGCTGGCAGATGAACTTGCTGAAATGATGTTTTCGTTTAGAAAGGACTATTGGATTGAACTCCCCGGGGTTTCTGAGACCATCCAACAGGCTCTGAAGTCACAAAAACCGGTAGCTATTGCAGATAGCGGAGATAACATTGGGGGAGGCGGATCAGGAGATGGCACTTACTTGCTTCATGAAATATTAAAACAAAAAGTAAAATCTGCTTTTGTGCAAATTTACCACCCAGAAGCAGCAGTTAAGGCCTTTGAGGCGGGCGTTGGTGCTAATATCACACTTGATGTAGGCGCCTGGTCAAGTCCTATTAACGGGCAACCTGTTAATATCACCGGACAAGTGACCAAAATCTCCCGGGAGGGTGACCCCTGGCATAAAGCCGCACGGATTGACTTAGATGGTGTTACTGTATTATTAAATACCCGGCGCATTGGTCCCAACGATCAAACCAATGTCAGAGGTATGGGTATTTACCCTGAAGAATACCAAATGACCGTTTGTAAAGGCAGTTTCGCATTTAGACCACAATACCCGGAATCGGTTTTTAACTATATCATGAGTGCTACCCCGGGATACGTTTCCGCAGATTTATCCACATTTGAGTGGAAGCATATTCAGCGGCCGGTTTATCCTTTGGATGAAATCTGAGTTTACTCCAGCGCTTGTTTTAAATCCTCCAGTAAATCCTCTATGTCTTCTATTCCCACGCTCATCCGTATCAGGGAATCAACCAGACCCGATTTGATCCTTTCCTCACGGGGGATACTGGCATGAGTCATGGATGCCGGATGGCCACACAGTGATTCAACCCCTCCAAGAGATTCTGCCAACTGAAAATACTGAAACCTGGTCATTAGGGATTTGGCTTCTTCAATATCATCTCCTTTCAGGGTAAAGGAAATCATGCCACCGAAATCCTGCATTTGATTTTTTGCCACCTGGTGATTCGGATGATCTTCGAATCCTGGCCAGAATACCTTATCTACTTTGGGATGCTGTTTTAAAAAGTGGGCCACAGAAGCAGCATTCTCGCAATGCCTCTGCATACGGAGATGCAGCGTTTTAATACCTCTCAGGGCCAGGAAACAATCCTGAGGTCCCGGAACCGCCCCGGATGCATTTTGTATAAACTGCAGGTCTTCAGCCCACTCCTGATCATTTAGTACCAGCGCTCCCATAATTACATCCGAATGTCCACCAATATATTTGGTTACGGAATGCATTACCAAATCTGCACCAAGATCCAGCGGCAATTGCAGGTAGGGTGTAGCAAAAGTATTATCAACCGCAACTTTAATATCCCTTTGCTTCACCAGGTCCGTCACCGCTTTGATATCGATAATATGCATCATAGGATTGGTTGGAGTTTCAATCCAAATCAGCCTGGTCTGATCGCTAAGGTGCTGTTCCAACGTGTCAGCATCTGTCATGGTTACAAACTTAAATTTCAGGCCATATTGCTCAAACAACTTGGTAAAGATACGGTAAGTGCCTCCATACAGGTCATTAGTACTTAACACTTCATCACCTGGTTTCAATGTCTTAAGAATGGCATCGGTAGCAGCTAAACCCGAAGCAAAAGCGAGTCCGAATTTTCCATTTTCCAGGGCTGCCAGGTTATTTTGCAGCGCATCCCTGGTGGGGTTCTGAGAGCGGCTGTATTCATATCCCTTGTGTTCACCGGGAGCCTGTTGTACATAAGTAGTTGTTTGATAAATCGGGGTCATAATAGCTCCCGTGGCAGGATCAGGAGTGATTCCTGCGTGTATGGCTTTAGTAGCAAATTTCATAGTTACTGATTATTTCTTTGATTCTGTTTTAAAGTAGGCATCCAGTCTTTCCCTTAGCTGCCCCATGTCTTCTAGTGGTTCAGGCGTTAACGATGGTTTTCCCGGAAAAGTTTCCATATGGAGTGTTTGAGTAGGAAACGCAAAACGGACATCAAGCGCTTCCGCAAGCTTTAATATTTTGAGTAAAATTTCATGCCTGCAAGTTAGCTCCTCTGTCCAGGTGGGCACCTCAAAAAAGATATAGAACAAAATGTTCAGCGAGGCATCACCCATTTCATTAAGGTGAATTTCGTAGTAATCCTTGCGTGTGCGCGGGTAATCGATAACAATTTTCCTTAGTCCCTCCACAAATGTAGAAATCACATCCGGAGGCGTGTCGTAGGTAACCGCAATATGTGTTTTGAATCTTCGGTAAACTCTTAGGCCGTGATTGTCGATGGTCCTATCGGCAAGTCGTCCGTTTGGAACCGAGGTCACAGAGTTGCTGAAAGTCCTTATCCGGGTAGATCGAAATCCCACTTCCTCAACCGTTCCATCGATCTCGTCGCTACTAATCCAATCACCTATTTGAAAAGGCCGGTCCAAAAAGATCATTATGGAACCAAAGAAATTTTTTAAGGTCTCCTGAGCCGCAAGTGCCAGGGCCAGCCCGCCGATTGAAAGTCCGGCGAGCAAGGCAGTAATGTTAACGTTAAGATTATTGAGAATGAATAAGATTCCTACTGCAATCACAATGATCTTCATGGATCGCCTTATAATAGGAACCAGTTGGTCATCCATGGTGGTACTGGTACTTTCTGCCAGTTTTTCAAGATAAAGACTGAGAAGATCAGCCAAAGCGTACAGTACCATTACTCCGAAAAACGGCATTGTCGCCTTTAATGCAATTATTACGTACTTTGACAGCAACACCGGTAGTTGCAGCACGGGTAAAAAGATTAACCAGAGTACAAACAATACCAGTAAACTAAAGGGTTTCCCAACAGGCCGCACAAACTTCTCAACCACTAGCGTATAACCCATCCTCCTGGCTACCCGTATTAAGAACTTGTCCATTACCAGTCGTAGCAACCGGTAAAAGATATATCCGAATATCAAGAACAGCCCGATGCCTGTATACTGCCACACCTTGAGCCCCAGGTAGTATATATTGCCGATTCCCTTTGGCAGAAGATTTATCAGCAGATCTGCTCCGAATGGGTAAATCGTGTTGTACGTCTGTTCAATGGACAGGAATGTACTGGGCGGGTATTGCCAACGTTCACCAATCTTCTTTATGAAGATATCAGGGTGCTTTGAATCCAGCACATAAATAGATTGCCCGCTTACAGAATCAACAAAATTGGTCTCTGTTGGAAGACGGTCCACCGGAATCAATGTCCCTTCTGCATCCCAGATCTGTTTCAATTTAATCGCAAGTCTCGCTGCTTTCTTAGGGGTGATATTTTCCTGAACGAAAGCTCTTCCGGCCACCTCGGGGTAGTAGCTGTCAGGTTGGAGATTCTTTAAATGAGTGTAAACTGTATGATATGGAGATTCAAGATTGTAAAAGACCGTATCCTGCCCATGTAGTGACAGCACTAATGACAGGTTCAATATCAGGACCCCTGAGATCTTAAAAAGCAACGAGCGCGAATTTGTTGTCATAAACACTGTAAACCTGGTGTTGATTTTGATTTTCAAAATAAAGCATAGCAATTTCGCTGTTGCTTTCTATCGGTGATGCATTTATCAATGTTCCATCTTCATTGTAGAAATAGGTAAATTGCTGTACCGGGTCAGTCACGGCATAAACACTGTGATTGTTACTGAGCAAGTAATATTGAACCTTTAAATCCGAAGTGCTGAGGTAGTCTTTCTCAAACAGGATTTCACCCTTCCGGTTCAATATCCCCAATCTGTTGGCATTTTGTCTTTTGATTATGAAATAGCGCATCATTGGATCCATGCACAGTTGATAATAAGTATCTCTGGTGGGTTTTACTAATTGCTGCTTTCCTGCGACTTTCCCGTTGAGATCAAATTTTACAATTAATCCATTGCTGGTAACTCCGGTGAAAACTGTATTGCTAAAATCAGTCCCGGTCTGGATGAAAAGCGGACCAGAGGTTGCTCCACCCATATCCAGTGGAAACCCGGAGTAAGCATCACCCCGTCGATTCATTACGTTCACCATACCATTCTCCTGAATGGCGATGATACAATCTTTATTACGAATGCGAATATGCTGCGGGGCGAACAACAATTGGTCCTGTAAGACTTTCGGGTTCCAACCTTCCAGCAATTTCCCCTGCTTGTCGAGCATAAATACCTGTCCGGATTCGTCGCTGGCAATAAACCGGTAGCGTTTACTACCGTCATAATCCAGTACCCCAACGTTCCGCAGCCTTGTCTGGGTAGGGATCGAAACCGGGAATCCTTCCACCGGGTTCCCGTTGCGGTCGATTATATGAATCTTCTGATCCGTCGCCAACAGGTATTGCAATTTGTTGTTACTATAATAATCTATCTGACTGACAACGCCCCGGATCCGGCCTCCCAGGGAATCCTGCCACAGCATCCTTCCCTGGCTTCCGATTAAATACAAACTTTTAAGGCTGTCCTGCAAAAGAACTTCACGGGCACCATTGTTGTGGTTCCTGACAACATGTGGTTTCGAAATTATAGGTGCCTGGGTGAATACCTGCTGTTTGCTCTGAAACGAGGGAGCGGGTTGCTGATTATTGTTGGATTGTGCTAATGTTAGCACCCCACTGGTGTAAAACTTATCACCAATGTCACTGAACTGTATCGCCCCCAGTTCAAACTTACTCAGAGTCTCTTTGTTGAGTTCAAAAAAGGATCTCCAGCGGGAAGACAGCTTGCTATTGATCAGATTCCAGGCCTGGGACAGGTTTACAATCAAACTTAAATTCGCTTCTTGTAAAGCGCTGCCTAAAAATTCATTCATTATTATGGACTTGCCCCAGGTTTCTTCTCTTTCAATAGACTGATGCAAACCTTTTAGCGCTGAGATACTATTGGCAACTATCAGGTAATCATTAACCGGGATGAAAAAGGACCGCTCAAATCCTTTGAATACATTACCCCAAACCCTGGATGGAAATTCCTCCAGGTTAATTTGCACGATCTCCTTGGTAGCATATGGCTCAATATAAACCGGCTCTCCGTTAGCTTCCGCGGCTTTGGATGCAATACCATTTAACTGATTAAGTGCTTTTTCATTATCTGAAAAACGTAAATACAGTATTTTTTCAGGTTTTTCATCCTCAATAGTGGACAGGGTTACCAAGCCAATTTCCTGTTGCTGAAGAGAAACCATCTCTGTGGGATCCCACTGAAATTGTCGCGACAAATCCGACCATTGGGTTAGCTGCATCTGGTTGTGCTGTTCCCAAAACGATCTTAACCTCTGGTGCCAAAGGGTAGCATCTTGAAATGTCACATGAAATAGCACCGCGACATCATTGGGCAAAATGGACTTGAACCCAATCGAACTGCCCTGCCCCCCTTGAACGCTGGACAGGAAAGGCCGACCTGATTGTTCTGCAATAGTAAAACCGTTTAGTAAAACCTGGTCCTCTGTGACTTTCAAATCCAGAAATGCTGATTCCGCCAGTACCCCTGAAATATTGAATTCACCGGAAGTTTTTTCATCGGTAAAAACCGATATAAGTTGAGGTATTTTTGATGAGCTGATATAGATATTACCCTGGTCATTTTCCAGTTTAGCCACTTCCATAAGCCCCTGATTGGAGGATATAAACCTACCATCTGTCTGGCCAGACAAATTTCGTATTACGTCTTCCAGCAGGAAGGGGGTAAAACTTCCAATAAAATAATCTTTATGAAATAAATAACTGAATACCTCTTCGTATTCCTGGTTGATTGCTTCATTTATCAAAAAGTCCTGATATGTACGGGTTTGAAATTTATAATCATCCCGATTCTGATATTGTGAAATCATTGAAGAGATCAGCTGTCTGTCCTTAGGACCAGGTAACGGAATAAAAAACAGGTAGTCCAGACTGTGTTGAGAAACCTTGTGCACTGAAAAGACGAATGGCTTTGACTGAAGTAGTTGGTGCAGTCTGCCTTTTTTTCCGGTAAGACTATCCAGCTGATCAATATTATCCCGGATACTGGCATAGTAAGGTATGTTTTCCAGGTTCTCCCAAACAGGCTTGCTTTGGATCTCATTCCAATTTTCAACAGTTTGGGTGCTTTCATACACCAAAATTGCAGATTCGGGAATCAAGTCCCATACTGCGGTTTGATGAGAGGTACTCCAATATGTGAAAAAGAAATATCCCCCTACTGCCAATACTACCACAAGGGATATAAGAAAAAAGTGAATGCCCTTCAAAGTGCTGCCCCGTTCGATTTGCCCAAATTTAAAATAAGCAGGTCATTTTTTCAGATGTTAGCCTTATTTTTGATGTTTTATGTTCAAAGAAAAAATCAGGTCATTCCTACAGTGTTCCTGAAAAGCTTTATTTTAGCCTAAATCTCATACAACAACTCCTTGTCGATCAAAGAATTCAAGCTTCACACCATAGACGGAAAAGATCTTTATGGAAAAACCTGGCTACCTTCCGACCCAATTGCAGTTGTCTGCCTGGTGCATGGACTGGGAGAACATATTGGTAGATACGAGCATCTTGCCGGGCATTTTAATCGTTCAGGTATTGCCGTTTACGGAGTAGATCAAAGAGGACATGGACATAATGCCGGAACACGCGGACATGCCCGCTGTCAACAGCTGTGGGAAGACCTGGAATCCCTGATGAAATTTGTGAGGGTAAACCACCTGAACGCTCCTATGTTTCTCTATGGCCACAGCTGGGGTGGTAACATTGTCAGCAACTTACTACTGCGCAAAGACCTGCAGGAAATTCGCGGGGTAGTATTAAGCGCACCCTGGTTGAAATTAAGTTTTGAGCCTACCAGAATGCAATTGTTGATTGCCCGAGGGATGTCTAAAATAATTCCATCCCTCACCCAGCCAAACGGGCTGAAACCTGAGTACCTGTCAAGGGATCTAAGTATTGGAGAGGCGTATCTCAATGACCCATTAGTACATAACAAGATCTCTGCAGGATTATTTAATGAAGCGGTCAAAAATGGAGAATATGTACTTCTACACGCCCACCAGCTTTCTAAACCGGTACTCATCTTTCATGGTACGGATGACAACATTACATCGTTATCTGCCAGTCAGACTTTTGCTGCTGCTGCACCAGAGTTAGTCAGTTACAAGTGGTGGCCCGAGATGAGACACGAAACCCACAACGAAATAGGGAAAGAGCAGGTTATGGATTTTACCGCTCAATGGATACTTGAAAAAGCGGTTTAGCCCATATTGTCCAATACACTCATCACATCTTTTACATGCCCTCTACTAACCTCCAGCAGCGCTTTTTCCTGATCGGTTAAGTCAAGTTCAATGATCTTCTCAATACCGTTCTTACCCAGTACCACCGGGGCACCCAGATAGGTATTATCAATTCCGTATTCACCCTGAAGCTCTACACAAACAGGAAATATTCGCCGCTGGTCGCGAACAATGGATTCTACCATTTGGGCCGCCGCCGAACCCGGGGCATACCATGCTGAAGTTCCCATCAATTGTACCAACTCACCTCCGCCTTTCTTGGTTCGTTCGATTATGGCATTAAGTTGCTCCTCGTCAATTAATTCGGTAACCGGTATACCCGCCACAGTGGTATATCTCGGCAATGGTACCATGGTGTCTCCATGACCTCCCATAAGCACCGCCTGGATATCCTTGGGACTGACATTCAAGGCTTCCGCAAGGAATGAACGGTAACGGGCAGTGTCTAAAATTCCAGCCATGCCCATAACCCTGGTCCGGTCGTGACCAGCAGTCAGGTGGGCCTGGTAAGTCATTACATCCAATGGGTTTGATACCACTATAATGATTGCATCCGGTGAATGGGAGACTACATTCTCGGTTACAGTTTTTACGATTCCTGCGTTCGTTGATATCAGGTCGTCCCTGGACATACCTGGTTTCCTGGGTATCCCGGAAGTGATTACTACCACACTCGACCCGGCAGTTTTACTATAATCATTTGTAGAACCTACGGTACGGGTATCATAAAGGTTAATAGGTGATTTTTCCCAAATATCCAGGGCCTTACCCTCGGCTAACCCTTCCTTGATATCTACTAATACTACCTCATTGACTACTTCCCTGTATGCTAAAACGTCCGCACATGTTGCTCCTACATTGCCGGCTCCGACCACTGTTACTTTCATTTGTGTTACTTTTTGAATTTGAAATCGTTAAAGGAGGGGCTAAGATACGACGGGAACGCATACAATGCAATGAACAGGAGATTAGTTGATTACTAGATTGACCATTGACAATTGACCGCTTAAAGTGCAACAGAGATCTCCAATACCTTCCTGGTCTTATTTGTTATTTTATACCTGTTGTCAATTCGATGCCCCACTACCCATGCGATATTATCACCTGATAACAAAACCAGCGTCTCAGTTTTAAGATTCCTTGGCACTTTATTATCTATGAAAAAATCACTTAGTTTCTTTTGCCCGGTCATTCCTAGCGGGTAAAATCTATCACCCGGCAGCCAGCCTCGTACTTTCAGGGGAAAATCCAGTTTCTCAAAGTCAAAAGCGGCGGTATTTCCCATATTCTTTATATGGTATTGCTCACTTTGGTAGTGCAAAATCTGCCATTGATAACCTCCAATACTTATCGAGTCCTGGTTGCAATCGATTACCGCCTGAACTGATTCCTTTGACTTTGGTGAAATAATTATCTCCTCCCGGTCAACGTTTAATGTATGGGTATCGGAATAAAACACCTTTCCTGTTTGATCGATGGTACTACCAAGCAACAATTTACACTGGTCATAAACAAAGCCGTAGTCTCCAATTACCTCCTTTAATATGGGTGGGGTAATGGCCCTTAAACGTGATTTAGGTATTCTGATATGGCCTCCTTCTTCAATTATCATCTGCTGACGATATTGCTGAATGGCCTTGTTGAATTCATCCTCTACCGATTTAAGTATTTCAACGGTGTTTTTGGTAGTAGCTTCCAGTGCTGGATTAATTTTCTTTAAAATGGGCACTACCTGATGCCTGATTAAATTTCTCTGATAACTTTCATCCGAATTGGAACGATCCTCACGCCATTTAATATCCCGGTCATCGGCATAGGCCTGGATATTTTGTTTGTCGGTAAAAATTAATGGACGGATAATGGCACCTTGTTGCGGCAGGATTCCATGCAAACCGGCTATTCCGGTACCCCTGGTAATATTTAACAGAAGTGTCTCAAGCAGATCATTCAAATGATGTGCAACGGCAACTTTGTGATATCCATGGTCCTTCATGACCTGTTTAAACCAGGCATATCTTAAGTCGCGTGCAGCCATTTGGACAGAAATACCCTGATCCTTGGCATATTCCCTGGTATTGAACCTCCTGATATGTAATGGTATTTCCTGTGAATCTGCGATTTGACGAATCAATTGCTCGTCCAACTCAGACTCCTCCCCTCTTAATTGAAAGTTAGCATGGGCAATCGCCGTATTGTACCCCAATTCCTGTAGAATATGAAGCAGCACCATTGAATCCACACCTCCGCTCACCGCTACCAGCACCTTTTCCCCCAGATCAAGCAGGCCTTCTTTGGTAATAAATACATCCGTTTGCCTGATCAGACTATTATCCATTGTACCCAGGAGTTAGAATATTGTACTAAATTTGTCTTGTGTTTAGACCTGGATCAAAGTTATTAATTTATTCTCTTTCATTTTCGCTGATAGCCCTGGTGATCTCAGAGGTTGTATATGGCCAGCAGGTGGATCGTATAAAACTTGAAAGGGCAGACTACCTTGAGAACGGGGTCCAGGGTGACAAGCGATTCGATAAAGTGATCGGGAATGTTATGTTCTCACAGAAGGACACCCGTATTTACGGGGATTCTGCATTTTTCTTTAAGCAGGAGAACCTGGTAGAGATTTTTGGCAGGGTGAGGGTTCTGGAAGGTGATTCCATCACCATAACCGGTGGTAAATTGATCTATCAGGGAGATCAGAAATTAGCTCAAATGAGGAAAAATGTGGTTTATCGCGATCCTTCAATGACCCTCAACACCGACTTCCTTGACTATGACATGATCGAACATATGGCCTACTACTTTCAGAAGGGTCGCCTGGTGACAAAGAATAACACCCTTACCAGTAAAAAGGGATATTACGATACAGAGGTCCGCTATGCCTCCTTTAAGGATAGCGTCAGGATACGGAATGTTGACGGTTTGGTGGAGGCAGATACAATTCAATTCAACACCGTTACTGAAGTGGCTTACTTCCTAGGCCCTACCGTTATCACTTCAAACAATGGCACTATCCTGCATGCTGATGAAGGTGGAATATATCGAACCAGAGAAGATATCTCCAACTTTTCAGGTGCAGCTATAGAAACTACCACCTACCTATTGCATGGAGATGAACTCTATGCCGACAGAACTAAAGAGTATTATACCGCTACACACAATGTATCTTTGATTGGCAAGGAAGATGATGTTATTATCAACGGCGATTATGGTAAGTACTGGAAGGAACAAGGTGTCACCAAAATATATGGCAATACCTTAATGAAAAAGATTTTTCCAGAAGGGGATACGCTTTATATATCGGCGGATACGCTGATCAGTATTGAGGACTCCATACCTAGTAATGAAAGGCTTTTGGCGTTTAATAATGTGCTAATTTTTAAACCCAACCTTCAGGGGAAATCAGATTCTCTCAGTTATCATCTATCTGATTCCTTAATCTATATGTATGACGACCCGGTACTCTGGAGTGACAAAAGTCAAATGGAATCTGACACGATCTCTATGATTACTTCTGGTGGTCAAATCGACCGTATGTTCCTGAATACTAATGCTTTTGTAACCTCGTTAACTGTGGATCAGTACTACGACCAGGTTAAAGGAAGAAATATGACCGCCTATTTTAAAGAAGGTAAGCTGAGTCAGGTAGATGTCAACGGAAACGGGGAAAGCATATATTTCGAAATCGGGGAAAAAGATTCATTGGTAATGGGCATGAACAAGATCGTTTGCAGTGACATGCGATTAAGGTTCAAAGAACAAAAGATAAGTGATATAACTTTTTATTCACCTGATGGCTCCTTTATCCCTTTCCATGAAATTAATCCTGAAAGCACCAAACTGGAGAATTTTTCCTGGCGCAGTTACGAAAGGCCTACCCGGTATAGTGTCTTGGGTGATGAAATGCCGGGAAATACTGCTGATGAAAAGGTTAAAAAGCAGCTTCCCGACCGTATCAAGCCAATTGAAGCTGATGCAGCTAAACCGACGGTAAAAGATCTGAACAGGCTGCAAAAAGTGAATTGAAATTGACTATTTCTTTTACCAGTACTCCTTGTTTTAGCCGCAACACCTTTGTTTTCAGGTCAAAGGAAGCCTTGTTAACGTATGTTAAAGAATGATGTTAGATTGTTTATTCGATATATCGACTTTATATTTGCACCCCGATGAGATACCCTGCAGGTAACATAACCTTTCTTACCATTCTTTCGCTTTTGATTCTAATGGGTTGCAGTGAATTTAGAAAACTGCAAAAAAGTACTGACTGGCGGGAGAAATATGAAGCTTCGGTTAAATATTACGAACGCGGAGACCGGGGTGACTATGTCAAGGCAAGCATGCTTTTGGAAGAGATCCTGCCGCTCATACGGGGTATGCCAGAAGCAGAACAGGCGAACTTTTATTATGCTTATTGTCATTTTCACCAAAGCCTGTTTGTAGAAAGCGCCTATTACTTCAAAACTTTTTACGAAACCTACTCCCGCAGTGAATTTGCCATGGAAAGTATGTATATGTATGCTTACTCTCTTTTTCTGGACTCTCCGGTGGAAGAATTGGACCAGTCAAGTTCAGCCGAGGCAATCGGTGCCATGCAACAATTTCTGAATCTTTACCCGGATACAAAATACTCCGGCCAGGCCACAGCTACTATTAACGAATTGCAGCGTAAACTGGAATCAAAAGCTTACAATAACGCAATTTTGTATAAGAAACTATCTCAACATAACTCGGCAGTGATTGCATTTGAGAACTTCAGCAAAGATTTTCCGGACAGCAAATACAATGAAGAAGTTCATTTTCTAAAATTGGAATCTCAATATATATATGCCAGACGATCAATATCGACCAAGCAAAAAGAAAGGTATGAAAAGGCAATAGAAATCTATGATTATTTCATTGAGAACTATTCAGATAGTAAATTTGCAAAAGAAGCCACCAGGCTAAATTCTGAGTGCAGAAAATGGATGAATGAATTCCTGTCCAAAAACCAGGTAATAGAATCAAATAACAACTAAAAATGTCTAAAGCATCAATTACTACCCGTGATATTGATAAAATGGCTGAGCCAACCGGCAATATTTACCAGTCGGTAGCGGTGGTGTCCAAACGGGCACGTCAGCTTTCTACCAGAATAAAAGAAGAATTGAGCGGCAAGCTGGCTGAATTCGCATCTACTGTGGATAATTTGGAAGAGGTTTTTGAAAACAGAGAACAAATAGAGATATCTAAGTTCTACGAAAGAATGCCAAAACCATCTAATGTAGCCACCGAAGAATTTCTGAACGGCGAGATCAGATATCGAATGCCCGAAGAAGAAGGCGAAGAAACCCTAGACTAAACCACCTCGTCTCCATGCTCGGTGGAAAAAAGATCCTGCTGGGAGTATGCGGCAGCATTGCAGCTTATAAGTCGGCCGCACTGGTACGGCTGCTGGTTAAATCAGGTGCTGACGTAAGGGTTATAATGACCCACGCAGCTACCGGATTTATAACTCCATTGACCCTTTCAACCGTTTCAAAAAAAGAGGTGCTTGTTGATTTCCACAGCGGTGACGGTGCGTTGTGGAACAATCATGTGGAGCTTGGTTTATGGGCCGATTTGATGATTATCGCCCCTGCCAGCGCCAACACCATGGCCAAATGCAGCCGCGGTGTCTGTGACAACCTGTTATCCGCAATCTATTTATCAGCTCGCTGCCCGGTATACTGGGCTCCCGCCATGGACCTGGATATGTATCGCCATCCCAGTACCCAGGAGAACATGAAACGGTTTAAAGAGTTTGGAAACTTTATCATCGATGCCCGTTTTGGCGAACTGGCCAGCGGACTAGTGGGAGACGGCCGAATGGCAGAACCTGAGGAAATTCTTGCTGTTCTTAACGGTCACTTTGAAAAAAACCAACCTTTAAAGGGCAAAAAAGCAGTGGTAACCGCCGGTCCTACCTACGAAATGATTGACCCGGTCAGATTTGTTGGTAATCACAGCAGCGGTAAGATGGGTTATGCTTTGGCAGCGTGCCTTTCCGATTTTGGTGCCGCAGTAACCTTGATCAGTGGCCCCAGTGTATTAGAAACTCCGGCGGGAAATATCAAACTAATAAAAGTCACCAGCGCCGGTGAAATGTTTGAGGCGGTCGACGAGATCTATGGCGATTGTGATTTAGCAATTTTTGCCGCGGCGGTTGCAGATTACACTCCCAAGGAAAAATCATCGGTGAAATTGAAAAAAGCTGCAGCGGATACTGAGATTGCTATGGAATCGACCAGGGATATTGCTCTGGCCATGGGTAAGATTAAGCAACCGAACCAAATTAATGTGGGATTTGCCCTGGAAACAGACCAGGAAGAGAAGAATGCCACACAGAAATTAAAGAAAAAGAACCTGGACTTTATTGTTCTAAATTCACTGAAGGACCAGGGTGCGGGGTTTGGTCACGACACAAATCGAATTACCATTATAGACAGAGACAATAACATGACCAAGTTTGAGTTAAAATCTAAAAAGGAAGTTGCCTATGATATTGTCAACCATATTCTTGACAAGAAAGTCCTATAGTCTCACCTTTCTCCTACTATTCCTGCTGTTCCCGGCCCGGGCTCAGGAATTAAACTGCAATGTTATTGTTAATGTGAGTCCACAGGTTGAGACCACCGAAAGGAGGGTATTTAAAGACATGGAAACCGCCTTTTTTCAGTTTATGAACGGACGGCGCTGGACGAACGATGTGTTTACAAGTGCAGAGAAGATCAATTGTAATATGATCGTAACCGTTGAAAGCCGCCCTACCGTTGGTAATTTTACCGCATCAGTACAGATTCAATCCTCACGACCGATATACAACACCAATTATGAGTCATTGGTATTCAATTTTGCCGACCGCGACTGGACATTTGAATATACCGAATCCCAAC